>JBBIMZ010000007.1:0-19081 GCA_037444135.1 Solibacteraceae bacterium | reverse complement strand
ACTCAGTGGATGGTGAGAGTCGACCACGGATTTAAGATGCGATCGCATCAGGTGCGTGTAGATCTGCGTCGTCGAGATGTCGGCGTGGCCGAGCATCGTTTGAACGCTGCGCAGGTCCGCTCCCCCCTCGAGCAGGTGAGTGGCGAAGCTCTGCCGGAGCACGTGCGGGCTTAACCGCCTTGCCAGGCCGGCCTGGCGGCCATAGGCTGCTAGGGACTTCCAGAAGCCTTGTCGCGTCAAACGACCGCCCCGCGCCGTCACGAACAGGTATGGACTCGATCGGCCTTTGAGCAGCGCCGGCCGGCCTCCGGTCAGGTACTCGGAGACCGCAGCCTGCGCCACCCGTCCGACCGGCACTACCCGCTCGCGCCCACCTTTGCCGAATACGCGGACCAGCCCCAACTCCAGGTCGAGGTCGCCGACACGCACCTGACACAACTCGGAGACCCGCAGCCCGGATGCATACAGTAACTCGATCATCGCGCGGTCCCGAACGGCGGTCGGGCGACTTCCGCCGGCGGCCTCGATCAAGCGATCTATCTCATTTTTCGTCAGATATTTAGGAAGATCCTTCCAGATTCTGGGTGAACCGAGCAGGGCCGTCGGATCCGAACTGACTCGCCCTTCGCGCAACAGGAACCGGTAGAAGTTCCGCAGCGTGCTCAGGTGCCTGGCAATGGACCGGCTGGAAAGTCCCTCCGCCCGGAGCGCGTCCAAGTAAGACCGCAACTGCTCCGGTCCGACCTGCGCCTCAACTCCACCTTGAGTGGAGGCCGCAAATCGCTCCAGGTCACGCCGGTAGGCGGCGATCGTGTTCGCCGACAAACCGCGCTCGATCCGGCAATAGCTCAAGAACGACTCGACGGCCGCCGGCAGCGACGCTACAAGCATCATTGTGCCAATGATACAATATTTCCAAAATTGTTTTGAAGAGTTTGACCGCAGGAAGCTCAGTTTGACCGGGTCAACCCACAAAAAGGTCCTCGTGGAACGATTTGACCGCGAGACTCTCAAAGGTTACGTGAACCCTCAGACCTGGCTGACGAGCCAAGGCCTGGAGCTGTTGAGCGTGGCCGGAGAGGTGAGCCTGGTTCCCTACGAACAGGTGAAACTTGTTGAATTCGTTCGAGATCTGGACCGAGAGGGATTCGCCGGGGAGAAGCGTCTCTTCACCAGCCGTCCGAAGACCGAAGGACTTTGGGTGCGGCTCCGGTTCAAAGACGGCGACGAACTCGAGGGGCTGGCGCCCAACAATCTGCTCCGACTCGACCCGCATGGGTTCCTGGTGGCGCCGCCCGATCCTTCCTCGAATGCTCAAAAGATCTTCGTGCCCCGCTCGGCCTTGGCCGACGTCAAGGTTCTTGGAGTCATCGGCAGTCCGCTGAGGCGGCGCAAGCGGGCGCCGGCCGCGCCCGAGCAGATCCGGCTGTTCGACTAACCCCCGGATGTACTTCGAGTCAAGGGAGGGCTCTAGATGAAACCGCTGCTCGCGATCTCGCTCCTCATCGCCGCGCTGGCGGGTCGAGCTCCCGCCGGGCCCATCACTGACCTGGAGCGCCGGCGCCTGATCGCGCATCTCGAAATGACCACAAGTTGGCTGGGCGACGAACTGGTCGGTCTGTCGCCGGCACAGACGGGCTTCCGGCCCGCGCCGGGCCGCTGGACGATTCTCGAAGTGCTCGAACATCTCGTCATCTGCGAGCCGATCTATTGGGACGACCTTCGGCGGGCGCTCCGGACGCCTCGGATGGCCGAACTGCCGCGGGCTTCCGACGACGCCATCCTCTGGTATGGAATCGACCGCAGCCGACGCGAGAAGGCCGTTCCCGCCGAGGACGTGCGAGGCGAGCTGCGCGATCTCGTCGCCGGCCTGAGCGCCTTCCGCAAGCTGCGGGCCAGGATGCTCGAGTACGCCCGCTCGACTCAGGACGATCTGCGCCACCATTGGGTCGAACGGCAGGGCTGCGACGCCTACCAGTGGTTCCTGCTCATCTCGACCCACTCGCAGCGCCACATCCTGCAAATCCGGGAGGTCAAGGCGAGCCGGAACTTCCCGCCCGGCCGCTGAAGGCGCCTCAGGCGCGCGCCGCGCCGGTCATCGCAGGCCGGTCCGGGGCGGCGGCATCCGGATCGGCGGATTCCCACCGCGCCTCCTCGAGTCCGACGTATTTGCAGATTCGCAGCTCGCCTTGCTCGGTTTCGAGCACGTCGCCGATTTTCAAGGGGCGGCCGGCCTGTCGGAGCTGCGCCCAGGCGGCGTAGAGGCTGGAAGCTTCCACCGTGCCTTCCTGGACGTAATCCTTGGGCTTCAGCGAGGCGGTCCCGTGGGTGTGCGGCGCCCAGCGCAGCGCCTCGCGCTGGGACTCTTTCAGGCGGTAGATGCGAAACAGGGCCATGACTAGAGGCGAACATATCACAACGGAATTGTTTTCCTCAAGCGGGCTCCCGGCGCTGCGCTACACTGGCGTCGATGCAGTTCGATGCTTCCGCGTACGGCCCCGAGGTGGCCGCGATCCTCGCCCTCGACGGCGGCGGGTGGCGGCTGATGCCCCTCGCCGGAGGGACCTGCTCGTCGGAGGAGGCGGCCCGGCGACTGCGAACGGCCCGCGCGGCCACCTTGTTTGCCGGGGCGCGCGCCCCCGAAGCGGCCTTGAGCGGCCTGTGGCTTTACTTTTCCTGCCTCGAAGAGGCCCACCGCGTCACTCAGCAAGTGCCCACCGCCGAAGGCAGCTTCTGGCACGGCATCATGCACCGGCAGGAGCCGGACCCGGGCAACTCGGCGTACTGGTTCCGGCGGACCGGGATTCATCCGGTTTTCGAGCCGCTCCGAACCGAAGCGGCCCGCATCCTCGAGGATCATCCGGGCGCGGACTTCGAGCTCGGCGCCGTCTGGGACCCGTTCGCCTTCATCGATTTCTGCGAGCGGGCGCGGCGCCGCCCGGGTTCGGAATCCGAGGAGGCCGCCAGAAAGATCCAGCGGGCCGAGTGGCAGCTTTTGTTCGACTACTGCGCGAGGGCCGGGCGATGAGCACCGCCAAAGCCGCCGTTCTGGTGCGGTTCAACGAGCCGCTCGAGCTCCGGGACTACCCGCTGACCGAGACGCCTGGAGCCGGCGAGGCCCTGGTGCGCGTGGAGATGGCGGGCATCTGCGGTACCGACGTGCACCTGTGGAAAGGGGAGCTCGCCGTCCCGCTGCCGCTGATCATGGGTCATGAAACCGTGGGGCGCATCGACAGACTCGGGTCGGGACTCGAGCGGGACTGGCGGGGCGCCCGACTGGCGGTCGGCGACCGAGTAACCTGGGCGAGCTCAATCGTTTGCGGAGAATGCTTCTACTGTCGCGTGAAGCGCCAGCCGACACGCTGCCTCTCTCGCAAAGCCTACGGCATCTCCTACTGCGCCGACGAGCCGCCCCACCTCCGCGGAGGTTACGCCGAATGGATCCACCTGCGCGCCGGCACGGCGATCTTCCGCCTGCCTGACGAGCTGGACACCGCGGCGGTAGTCGGCGCCGGCTGCGCCCTGGCGACGGCGATCCACGGCGCCGAGCATTGTCCGATCGGATGGACCGACAGCGTCGTGGTCCAGGGGACGGGCCCGGTAGGACTGGCGGCGATCGCCGTCGCGCGGCAATCCGGGGCGCGGCGGATTATCGCGATCGGCGGGCCGGAGCATCGGCTCGAGTTGGCGCGCCGGTTCGGTGCGGACGTGGCGATCGATTTCGCTTCCACAGGCCCCGCCGAGCGGCGCGAGCGGGTTCTGGCCGAGACGGGCGGCTACGGCGCCGACGTGGTTCTCGAGTGCGCGGGTGTGCCCGAGGCGGTGCTGGAAGGTCCGGACCTCTGCTGTGACGGCGGTCGTTACCTGGTGCTGGGCCAGTACGCCAACGCCGGCAACATCTGGTTCAACCCCCACGTGATTACCCGCAAGCAGTTGCAGATTTTCGGCTCCTGGGGCTTTGAGCCGCGCCACGTCGACCGGGCGCTCACTTTCCTGACGCTCGCGCGCTGGCGCGAGCTGTTCGCCTGGGAGATCACACACCGGTTTCCGCTTGCGGAAGCAGCCGCTGCGCTCGAGACCGTTCGCCAGTGGAAAGCCGGCAAGACGGTTTTGATCCCTACGGGCCGTCCTGACTGAGTACGGTGTTGTTGCGGAAGTCCAGACGACGGCGCATCGAGCCGTACTTCATCAGGAGCTGCTGCGAGTCGACCTCCGCCTCGAGGAACGGCCCGCCGAACAGCGGCCAGGCCGCGTAGTCGAGCGGCCGGCCATCGACACGAGGCGCCTCCCCGTAGGTGAACTCCAGCGTCCGCCCGCGCAGGGAACGGAACCGGACGGCAGGGCGCGGTTCCAGCCGGAATTCGAGCGGAAGTTCCAGGATGGTCCGGCGAAACGCAGCGAGGTCAGCGAATTCGGAAGCGGCGGCCACCTGGACCACGATGCCATTATTCAGGTAGGGACTGAACAGGCGCCGGCCGCCGCCCTGGATCGGTTTGAACGAATACGGCTGGAGGGGCCGGGCGGCGATGAGAGCCTGGCCGCCGCGGAGGAAGATCCAACCTGAAGAGTCCTCGACGAACTCGTTGAGGTCCTTGGAGATAAATCCGTTGATGTGAGGGAAGCGCGTGCCCGGCGGAATCGAGTACAGGACGATCACCGTGTCCTGGTCCTGGAAGATCTTCTCGTAGGGGGACCCGCCCAGGAGTTTGTCCGGCGAGTCATAGGTGCGCTTGGAACGGACCACTTCCTCGACGCCGAAGTCCGGCCCGAAGGTGAAATACGTTTGCAGCTCGTAGAGCGACGAGTACGGATGAACCGTGAAGAACGTATTGTGAACTCCGCGCGGATCGTCCACCGCCCAGGTGACATCCCAGGAATGTTGCTGGATGGGCTGGAGGATGCCGCCTTGGTCGGAGCTCACGGCGTACTCCCGGCGGACGTAGGTGGTCTTGTAGACCGGGCCGTGGCGCTCGTCGTGGAAGCGCCAGCGGTTGCGCGTCCGCTTGCGCTCGTAGTGGGTATAAGGCCGGGAGCGGTCGGTGGCGATCCGCTGGAGGATCTCCGGCGGCTGACAGGCTGAGGCGAGAGCGTAGTAGAGGGCGTAGCCGGCCATCGGCTCGGGCTTGGGACCGAGTCCGAACAACAGATAGCCGAAGTCGCCGGCGACGCTGCGCCATTTTTCGAGCACCATCGTGTCGTCGGTTCGCGCGTGGCTGCCCACGTAGATGCCGTCCAGGTTTTCGGCAGCGTAATCGGCCAGGAGGTACTCGATCATCATGGCCGCCCGCTGCTTCATAACGGGGTCGCGGGCCCAGGCGGCCAGGTACGACATCGGGAGCAGATAGACGCCGATGTAGTGCGTGCAATCGTACTCACCCTGGCCGCGTGAAGTCGTCAGGCGGATCCAGGAATCGATCCAGGCGGCCGCCTCGCGCTGGTTCTCCTCCGACGACTTGCCCGTGAACCACGTCTCGCCGGGTTCGTTCGGCCAGAGCTGCGCCATCAGGTACATCGAGGTGTAGTACAGCAGCCAGTGGTTCTCCGTGTCGCCGCGAAACGGCATGTAAGTGCGCCAGGCCTCGCGCAGCGCGCTGCGCGCCTCCGGGCTGAGCTGGCCGCGGTCCAGATAGGCGACGGCAGTCACCGGGAACTGCCAGAACATGTCGCCGGTGAGCGGCGGCCGGAGCAGCTCGACGAGCCGGCGGGAACACCACTCGGGGTCTTCGCCGAGCTTGAGCCTGGCGGCGATCGTGGCATAGCCGAAGTCGCCTCTCTTCGGGTGCGCGTAGTAGTCGATGAGTTCGCGGATGCGGACTTCTAACGGCGGCGCCCCGGCGGCTGGCGCCGAGGCGGCGAGCAGAACGAGCCATGCGGCGCGCTTCATCGAGCCGCCTCCGGGACGAACTTCATGCGGTAAACCACTGAGCCTTCGAGGCCGTAGCGCCGCCAGGAACGCCCCGCATCCTCGGAGACGAACAGCGCTTCTTCGTGCACGCCGGCCAGGAGCCGGCCGGGGCGCTCCGGATCGAAGGCCACGCTCCAGATCTCGGCGCCCGGCAGCCCTTGGTTGCGGGGCCGCCAGCTCTTGCCGCCGTCTTGGGAGACCAGCACGCCCGGTCCCCAACCGGCGACGGCGATGCGGCCGGGCTGTGCCGGATCGAAGGCGATGTCGTAGAGGTTGCGGCCCACGCCGACGTTGCCTGAGTTCTCGAACGTCGCGGCGCCGTCGGTTGAAACGAACAGGCCGCCCTGTTGGGTGGCGGCCAGCCAGTGACCGGGGTCATGCGGCGACTGCTCGATGCGCATGATCTGGAATCCGGCGGCGCCGGCGAGCCGCCAAGTGCGTCCCCCGTCCTCGCTGGTGAACAGGCCCGACTCGCCTCCGCAGACGAGGCGGCCGGCGTGCGTCCGGTCTACGCGCACCGCCTCGGCGTACGGCCGCCGGGGCATCGGCGCGAGATTTTCGAACGTGCGGCCGCCGTCGCGCGTGACGCCGATTCCGGCCGTGTGGGCGAAATAGACCGTGCCGGGCGAGTTCGGATCGACGCTGACGTCGCGCAGCTCGGTGAACTCGTGTCCGGTGAGGATGCGCCAGCGGCGTCCGGCGTCGGAGGCTTGAATCAAGCCGTTGCCCGCCGCCAGGTAGAGGGTGCCCGGATCGCGCGGCTCGAAATCGACGGCGACGACGAGCGGGTGGTTGAACCCCAAATGTTCCCAGTCTCCGAGGGCAGGGCGGACGAACAGGCCGCTTGTGGGCAACGGAGCGCCGGCCACCCAGTTTTTCTGGACGCGCATGCAGGCGTAGAGCCGGTACTGAGCCGGAAGCGGCGCCGCCAGGGCGAGTAGCAACACCAGAGCAGGCATCTTCGTGCCACTATAGCAATCGGGCTTCATCCGGCAGTCCCGCTGCTACACTGGAGAAAACATTCCAGACGACAGGAGTCCGCTTCGATGCCGATCATCTTCCGCCGCGGGGCGCTCGCGTTACTCCTCGCTGGTCTGGCTGCCGGCCAGAGCCTCGAGGAGTTCGAAAAGCGCGTCACTGAGTTCACGCTCGCCAACGGGATGCATTTCATCGTCCTGCGCCGCGACCCGGCGCCCGTCGTTTCATTCCATGCGTACGTCGATGCCGGGGCCGTCAACGATCCGCGGGGCAAGACGGGCCTGGCGCACATGTTCGAACACATGATCGGCAAGGGCACCGCCGGGCTGGGGACGACCAACTTCGCCGAGGAGGCGGTGGCCCTCCAAGAGATCGAGCGCATTTACGATGAACTCGAGAACGAGCGGCGCAAGGGCGGCCGGGCGGACGGGCAGGCGCTGAAGCGGCTCGAGGAGCAACTGGCTCAGGCGATCGAAAAGGCCAACCGCTACGTCAAGCCGAACGAGTATGTCCGCGTCATCGAGGAAAACGGCGCTGTCGGCTTCAACGCGGCTACCGGGAGCGATTATACCGTCTACTTTTACAGCCTGCCCGCTAATCGCCTCGAGCTGTGGTTCCTGCTCCAGTCGGAGTGGTTCCGGCGGCCCGTGTTTCGGGAGTTCTACAAGGAGCGCGACGTGGTCCGCGAGGAACGCCGGATGCGGGTCGAATCCAGCCCTCAGGGAAAGCTCCAGGAAGTGCTGCTGGCCACGGCGTTTCTGGCGCACCCTTATCGGATCCTGGTCGGCTGGGCCAGTGACATCGAGAACCTTCGCACCCGCGACGCCGAACAGTTTCACAAGACCTACTACGTCCCGGCTAACATCACGATCGCCATCGCCGGCGACGTCGACCCGTCCGAGGTCAAGCGGCTGGCGGAGAAGTATTACGGCCGGCTTCCGAAGGGTCCGACGCCCCCGCGCGTGGTGACGGCGGAGCCGCCCCAGGAAGGCGAACGCCGGCTGGTGGTGGAGAGTCCGAGCCAGCCCTTCCTGATGATCGGGTACAAGCGGCCCGATCAGCGCCACGCCGACGATCCGGTTTTCGACGTCCTGGCGGGACTGCTATCGAGCGGCCGCACCGGGCTGATGTACAAGGAGCTCGTCCGGGACAAGAAAATCGCGCTGGCGGCGGGCGCGGCGGCGGCGATCCCTTCGGCGAAATATCCGAGCCTGTTCCTGCTCTACAGCGTTCCCAATCGCGGGCACACGGTCGAGGAGAACGAGAAGGCGATCTACGAGATCCTGGACCGGCTGAAACGCGAGCCGGTGGAAGAGGCGGCGCTCGCGCGCGTCAAGACGAAGATTCGCGCGGGCTTGATCCGGCAACTAGCCTCCAATAGCGGTCTGGCGCAGCAGCTGGCGTTCTATCACGTCAACTACGGCGACTGGCGGACGCTGTTCACCGGAATCGACGTGATCGACAAGGTTTCGGCCGACGACGTGCAGCGCGTGGCGCGCAAGTATCTGACTCCGGCCGCGCGCACCGTGGCCTGGCACGTCAAGCCGGGCGAGGAGGCGGGCCGATGAGGGCGCCGATGTTCGCATTCGTCCTGCTGGCCGCCTTCGGCGGGGCGGCGGGTCAGGAGTTGCCGAGCGTGGACCAGCTCCGCTTTCCTCCGCTCAAGCAGCTGCGCATCCCCGAGGTCGCCACTTACACGCTGCCGAACGGCATGAAGCTGTACCTGCTCGAGAACCACGAGCTGCCGCTGATCGGCGGTTTCGCCTTGGTGCGGACGGGAAATCTGTTCGACCCGCCGGACAAGATCGGCCTGGCCAGCCTGACCGGCGACGTGCTGCGCACCGGGGGGACGGCCGACCGGACCGGGGACGAAATCGATGAGTTGCTGGAGAACCTGGCCGCCTCAGTCGAAAGCGGCATCGGCGAGACCAGCGGGACCGTGTCGTTCAACTGCCTGAAGCAGGATATCGACACGGTCCTGGCGGTCTTCAAGGCGCTGCTGACGGCGCCGGCCTTCCGCGAGGACAAACTGGAGCTGGCCAAGACGCAGTACCGCAGCATGATCGCGCGCCGCAACGACAACGCCGGCGCCATCGCGTCGCGCGAGTTCTCTTCGATCCTTTACGGGCGCGACAATCCCTACGGCTGGCGCATCGAGTACGAGCACCTGGACCGCATCCAGCGCGAAGACCTGGTCGGCTTCCACAACCGCTACTTCTTCCCAGCCAACATCCGCCTGGACGTGCAAGGGGATTACTCGGAGGCCGAGAAGAAGTCCAAGCTGGAGAAGCTCTTCGGCGACTGGACGGTGACGCAGCCTCCTGTGCCCCCCTTTCCCGAAGTGAAGGCCAAGCCGGCGCCGGGCATCTACCTGGCTGAGAAAGAGGACGTCAACCAGACCTTTTTCCGCATCGGCCATCTGGACGGACTCTTGAAGGATCCCGATTATCCGGCGCTCGAAGTCATGGCCGACATTCTGGGCGGCGGCTTCTCGAGCCGCCTGTTCGCCAAAGTCCGCACGCAGCTCGGTTACGCGTATAGCGTCGGCGCTTCCTGGGACGCCAACTACACTCATCCGGGCTCGTTTCGGATTTCCGGAAGCACGAAATCGGAATCGACCACCGACACGATACGGGCGATCCTCGAAGAGATCGAGCGGATCCGCACCGAAGAGGTTTCCGACCAGGAGCTGAAAACCGCCCGCGACACGGTGCTCAACAGCTTCGTTTTCAATTTCGATCAGCCGGCCAAGACGCTGAACCGGCTGGTGATCTACGACTACCACGGCTACCCGAAGGACTTCATCTTCCGCTATCAGAAGGCGGTCGAAGCCGTCACCAAGGCCGACATTCTGCGCGTGGCCCGCCAGTACCTGCGCCCGCAGGAGCTTACGATCGTCGCCGTCGGCAAGCCGTCGGAATTCGGCAAGCCGCTGGCGGAGCTGAAGCTGCCGGTCCACAAGATCGATCTGACGATTCCCGAGCCCAGGCGGGAGGCGGCGCGCGTGGACGCATCGACTTTGGCTCGCGGCAAGGAGCTGCTCGCGCGCGCCCAGCAGGCCGTCGGCGGAGCAGCGAAGCTGACCGCAGTAAGAGACATTACGATGACCTCCGAAGTGGTGGTCCAAACCCCGCAAGGGGGCATGCGCGTGAGCCAAAAGAGCCAGTGGCTGGCGCCGTCGGCCATCCGCCAGGACCAGCAGATGCCCTTTGGGCGCATCGTTTCGTATTCGGACGGCAGGACGGGCTGGCTTGCCACGCCCCAAGGACTCCAGCCGATGCCCGCGCCGGTCCTCCGGCAAGTCCGCATCGCGTTGCTGCGAATCCTTCCCTCGCTGCTGCTGAGCGACCGGACGCCCGGGCGTCAGGTGAATCTCACCGGCGAGGGAGAGCTCGAGGTGACGGATGCTTCCGGCGAAGGCGTCAAGCTGCGCCTGGACGCGGCTTCGGGTTTGCCCAGCGTAGTCATCTATCGTTCGATCCAGATGGCCGGACCGCCCTCGACGACCGAGGAGTCCTTCGAGGACTGGCGGGAAGTCGGCGGCCTCAAGTTCCCCTTCAAGACTGTAATCCGGCGGGACGGCGCACCCTACGCCGAGCTCACCGTACAGGAGATCCGCCTCGATTCCGGATTGACGCCGGAGGAGTTGAGCAAGCAGCCATGATCAGAAGGCGTCTTGAGCGAATCGCGCTGGGCGTGGCGCTGCTCGGCGCGGCGGAGCTTTGGGCCCAGTCGAGCCAGGAGAAGGCCAAGCAGGTGATCGAGGCGGCCATCGCCGCGCTCGGCGGCCGGAACTTCCTCGCCCTGAAGAACAAAGTGGAAACCGGCCGCGCCTACTCCTTCTACCAGGAAAAGCTCACCGGGCTTTCGCGGGCGACCGTCTATACGCGCTACCTGTCGGCGCCCGATCCGCCGAGAATCGACCAGTTCTACCTGCGCGAGCGGCAGTCCTTCGGCAAGGAAGAGAACTGGGCGGTGGTCTTCAACGAGGAAGACGGTTGGGAGATCACTTTCCGCGGGGCGCGCCCGCTCCGCAAGCAGACGATCGAACGATTTCGCGACAACCGCCAGCGCGACATTTTCTACATCCTGCTGCGGCGGCTCGGCGAGGAAGGGCTGATCCTGGAGCACCGCGGCGCCGACGTGGTCGACAACCGGCCGATGGACGTCGTTGACATCACCGACGCCATCAACCGTGTGGTGACCGTCTACTTCCACCGCTCCACCCACCTGCCCTACCGGCAGGTTTTCTACCGGCGCGACGAAAACCGGATCCGGCACGAAGAGGTGACGATCTTCGACAAGTACCGCGACGTCGGCGGCGGCGTCCAACTGCCCTTCGTGATCCAGCGCTATCAGGACGGCCAGAGGACCTTCGCCATGTTCGCCGATTCGGTGCTCATCAACCAGGACATCACGGACGAGAAATTTACGCTGCCGCTGAACATCAAAGTATTGGAGCGGCAAAAGTGACGCCCGGCAGCGGGCGTCTAGGCTATAATTGAGTCAACTTTAGGCCGGGTGCACCGGGCCCGCGGTTGCGGAAGCCGGTCATGGATCTGGACCAGCTACACACGTTTCTCGAGATTGTTCGGCTGAAGAGCTTCTCCAAGGCCGCCCAGACCTGTTTCCGCACTCAGCCCGCCATCAGCGCCCAAGTGCGGCAGCTCGAACAGGAACTCAACGCCTCCCTGTTCCATCGTCTCGGCACGCGGATCGAACTGACCGAAGCGGGCAAGATCTTCCGCGAGTACGCCGAGCAGATTCTCGAGCTGCGCCGGCGCGCGCAGGAGAGCATCCACGAACTCGAGCGGACGCCCCGCGGCGAACTGGTGATCGCCGCCAACGAAGCCACCTGCATCTACGTGTTACCCGACGTCTTTGCCGAATACAAGCGGCAGTTCCCGAATGTCGAACTGCACGTCGACCGCTCCTACGGGGCGCGCGTTGTCCAGGCGGTGCTCGACAACCAAGCCGACTTCGGCTTCGCGCAGCTCCCCGTCAGCGAAAAGAAGCTGCAAGTGGCCCGAATCTATACCGATGAGATCAAATTGATCGTCCCGAGCGGCCACCGACTGGCGCGGAAAGCCGCCGTGCTGCCGCGCGACCTGATCGGCGAACCCCTGCTGCTGCCGCGGGCCGGAATGACACGGACGCGGCTGAACGCTTGGCTCGAACTCGTCGAAGATGAGATTCGCGTGTCGATGGAGCTGGACTCGACCGAGATGACCAAGCGGTTTGTGATGGCGGGACTGGGACTCGGCTTTCTGGCCAGTTCCAACTGCCCTGATGAGGTCGCCGGCGGAAGACTCACCGCGGTCTCGCTCGGGCCCGAGCCGATGATCCGCCAGCTCGGACTGCTCTATCGCAAAGACAAAGCGCTGTCGAAGGCGGCGCTCGGTTTCATCCAGGTGACACTGCGGCACGCGCAACCGGGCGCCGCCGACGGCCGGCCGGCGCAGGCGGCGCTGGCGGAGCGATGAACATGGAACAGGACCGTCTGACGCAGAAGTGCTCGACGATCTTCATCTCGGTCGGAGAGCAGATGCTGGTGTATCACTCCCTCGAGGAAGTGCCGCCCGAGCTCAGACAGCGGTTGATGGAGTCGACCCGGGGCTTAAATTCGGCCACAATTCTGATTGCCGACCGGCGTGGCCGGGAAGAGATCCTTCGGGCGCTCGATTCGCCCAAGTCGGAATTCGACCGGCGCCTGGCCGCTTCCCTGGCGTCCCGTCGAGGCGCCCCGCGGGCCGGTTCGCGCCGCTGGCGCATCCGCTGGCCGGAGCTGGTGAGGCTGGCCGGGGCCGCCATTCTGGCATACCTGGTGTGGACGTTTCTGACGGCGCAGTGGTAGTTGCGCGGCGGCGGCCGGCTGTTCCCTCCGTGATATGCTTTCGGTTGGATGCCGTGGAAAGTCGCCGTCTTTGGAGCCGCCGGACAGTTGGGCGGCGAACTGGTCCGTGAGCTGTCCGTGCGCGGACACGCCGTTCAGGGATTCGATCGCGCGCAAGTGGACATCACGGACGCCGGCCAGGTAGAGCAGGTGATCGCGCAGCTCAAGCCGGAGTTGGTGATCAACGCCGCCGCCTATAACCAGGTGGACGTGGCCGAACGCGAGCCGCTGGCCGCCTTTCAGGTGAACGCCTTGGCGGTCCGCCATCTGGCCGTTGCGTGCCGCCAGTGGGACATCCGGCTGGTGCATTTTTCCACCGACTACGTCTTCGATGGGAGGACTGACCGCCCGTATGTGGAGGAGGATCCGCCCCATCCGCTGAGCGCTTACGCCGTTTCCAAGTTTGCCGGCGAACTTTACGCCCAGGCGTATCTGGACGGCCCGCTCATCATCCGCACCTCCGGCGTGTTCGGCCCCCGCGGGCGCCATACGGCGCGCGGCAACTTCATCGAGCTGATGCTCCGCCTGGCGGCCGAGGACCGGCCCATTCGAGTCGTCGAGGACCACATCGCTTCGCCGACTTACGCCCCGGCCCTCGCCGCCCGCGCCGCCGACCTGATCGAACGCGGCGCTTCGGGCGTCTTTCAGCTGGGCGGGGGGCCCCCCATCTCCTGGTTTGACTACGCCGCCCTGATCTTCCGCCTCGCCGGCGTTCGCGCCCGGCTCCAGCCGACCAACGAGCGCGAGTATCGCACGGCCGCCCGCCGTCCGAAATACTCGGCCCTGTCGAACCGCAAGGCCGAGGCCCTGGGCATCCCGCCGATGCCGCCGCTTGAGCAGGCGATCCGCCAGTACCTGGACAGCCGCGAAAAAACCGTTTGATTTCGGGAACGGTCGGGTGTAAAATTTCCGAGGAACTCGCACCTCCGGGGTGGGAGTCGCTGCCGCCCGCGGGAGGGCCTCGAGTCTACGCCCAAGGGAGGTACCTGAGATGGAGTCGTTCCGAGCGACGTTGTATGTTTGTTTGCTCACCGCGGCGGTGTTGTTCGTGGCGGCGCCCTTGGCCGCGCAAGGCGACCGCGGCGCCATCACGGGCCTGGTAACCGACAGCACGCAGGCGGCGATTCCCGACGTGGAGATCGTGGTGACGCATGTCGCCACGAACGTGCAGACCAGCACTCGCAGCGGTCCGACAGGCGTGTTCAACCTGCTGCGTCTGCCGGTCGGCACCTACACTCTGATGGCCCGTAAAGAAGGCTTTCGTACTTACCAGCAGACGGAGATTCCGGTTCGGGTCGGCGAAACCGTCCGGCTGGACATCACGCTCGAGGTCGGCCAGCTCACCGAGCAGGTCACCGTGGTCGGCGCGGCGCCGCTGATCCAGTCCGAGTCGGCCGAAGTGGGCCTGGTGTTGACATCCTCGCAGTTCACCGAGCTGCCCCTCACGCTCGGGGGCGGTATCCGCAACCCCTCGTCGTTCATCTTCCTGCAGCCCGGTGTCAGCCACACCGGCACGTGGGAGAAACACGTCAACGGCAATCCGGCCTTCACGGACCAGGTCTACTACGACGGCATCGCCCTCAGCCGCGGCGATCTGTCCAATGACGGCGAAGTCAACCCCTCCGTCGATGCCATCGCGGAGTTCAAGCTGATCTCCAATAACTATTCGGCCGAATACACGCACGCGCTCGGCGGCGTGACGACGTTCACATACAAGAGTGGCACGAATGATCTTCACGGCGTGCTGTTCTTTTTGAACAGCATCGAGAAGTATAACGCCCGGAACTTTTTCCAGCCTTCGAAGCCCGCCTATAAGCAGAACGAGTGGGGCTTCACGGTCGGCGGTCCCATCCTGCTGCCGAAGGTCTATGACGGCCGCAACAAGTCGTTCTTCTTCTTCTCGCTCGACCAGTTCTATGTCCGCAGTCCCGGTTCACCCGGCCTGTCCACGGTGCCGACCAGCCGGATGCTCCAGGGGGACTTCAGCGAGTGGGTCGAGGCGGGACGAGGACTCGTGTACGATCCGAGCACCGGCCGGCGCGACGCCTCCGGCGCGTTTCTCCGCGATCCGTTTCCCGGGAACGTGATCCCGAAGAGCCGCTGGAGCAGCATCTCCTCGAAGATGGTGGCGATGCACCCGCAGCCGACTTACCCCGGCCTGACTAACAACTACCAGGCGGTCACCGGATCGCCGGAGCAGGATCACCGCTCGAGCGGCTTCAAGATCGATCACATGTTCACGGACGCCCACCGGCTGAGCGGCATGTTCAACTATACGGACCGCCCGGCGGTGAAGTGCCCCGGCGGCAACAACACCGCCTGGAGCCTGGCGGGGGACCTGGAGTGCCACAACATTCAACGCGTCACCACGCGCCTAGTTCGGCTCAACTACGACTGGACCGTGAGCCCGACCGTGCTGAACCGTTTCTCGGCCGGCCTGTCCCGCTTCCGCAATCCCAACTTCTCGGTGCACTTTCGCAAAGGCTGGATCGACAAGATCGGCCTGAAAGGCGTCGGCGACGATCTGTTTCCGTGGGTGGATTTCAACCACGACTACATGCGCTTCGGCGATACGATCGCTTCGGACAACTACTTCACCAACTTCACGTTTCTCGATACGGTGAGCCTGATCCGGTCGAACCACACCATCAAGATCGGCGCCGAGGTGCAGCGCCACCGGAACAACTTCCGCGACTACGGCACCACGGGCGGCAACTTCCAGTTCAACCAGCTCTCGACGGGCCTGCCGGGCGTGGCGCGCAGCGGCAACTCCTGGGCGAGCTTTCTGCTGGGCGACGTCTATAGCGCTTCGGCGTTCTTCCCGTATCTTCAGTACGGCAACCGCAACGGCTACTACAGCCTGTGGGTGAACGACGACTGGAAGGTGACGCCGAAGCTGACGTTGAACCTGGGCATGCGCTGGGAGGTGCAGCCGGGCTTCACCGACCCGAACAACCGCCTTTCCTACATGGATCCGTCGGTTCCCAATCCCGGCGCAGGCGGCCTGCCAGGCGCGTACGTGTTCGCCGGCAACTGTCAGGGCTGTTCCGGCTTCACCAGCACCGGCAACACCCACTGGAAGGACTTCGCCCCGCGTTTCGGCATGGCTTACCGGCTGACCGACAAGACGGTTGTGCGCGGCGGCTACGGCATCTTCTTTGCGCAGATCATCACGCAGGGCACTGGCGTCAACGGCCTGCGCGAAGGCTACAACGTTTCGGCCAGCTTCGCCACGGCCGACAACGGGATCACGCCCGCCTTCAACTGGGACAACGGCTTCCCCCAGAATTTCAAGCGGGCGCCGCTGATCGACCCGACGCTCAAGAACACGCAGGCAGCGACGCTGGTCGACCGCGACCGCAGCACGCTCGTGCCTTACACGCAGCAGTTCAACTTTCTGATCGAGCAGCAGGTGGGCGCCAGCACGTCCTTCAGCATCGGCTACGTCGGCAATCTGGGCCGCCGTATCCACACCTCGATGAACTGGAACCAGACCGATCCGCGCTACCTCAGCCTGGGTGCGCTGCTCCAGCGCAACATCCTGGACGCGCAAGTCCAGGCGGCGGGTTTCGCCGAACCGTACGCCGGCTTTGCCACCCAGTGGGGAGCGCGGGGGACGCTCGTGCAGGCTCTGAAGCGCTTCCCGCAGTTTACCGGCGTCGGTCAGGCCGGTTCGACCTTCGGGCTGTCGTCGTACCATTCGCTGCAAATCAGCGGTGAGCGCCGGATGAGCCGCGGCCTGATGTTCACGCTCGCCTACACCTTCTCCAAGTCGATTGCCAATACGGAAGGCTTCTCGAGCGGCGCCGGGGCGATGAACTGGTTCAACCGGGCTCTGGACCGGTCGATCACCTCGATCGACCAGCCGCACATTTTGACCGTCAGCTACATCTACGAGCTGCCGTTCGGTCCGGGCAAGCCCTATCTGACCGGTGGAGCGGCCTCCAAGGTGCTCGGCGGCTGGAAGGTTACCGGCCTGCACATGTACTCGAGCGGAACGCCGATTTCGGTGATAATGAACAACAACCTGCCGCTCGGGAACAATTCGCAGCGGCCGGACCTCGTCGCGAGCAATCTGCGGACCTCGATCAGCGCCGGCGACTTCGATCCAGGCCGGGGCGATCTGTGGCTGAACCCGGCCGCTTTCGCGACGCCGGCGCCTTACACGTTCGGCAACGCGCCGCGCTATACCAACGCGCGGATCCCGACGCGCCTGTCGGAGTCACTGGGCCTGCTCAAAGACACCCGGATCGGCGAGCGCTACAACCTTCAGTTCCGCTTCGAGACCTCGAATCCGTTCAACCGCGTGGTCTTCGGCGGACCGACCAGCAACTTCTCTTCGGGCGCATTCGGGCGGATCGGCAGCGCCGGCGCCGGCCGGCAGATCACGCTCGGGCTCAAACTCTACTACTGACGGCGCACGCCCGCTCAGGGCCGGCCGGAGTGCGTTACTCTCGGCCGGCCCTTCCGGCCCGGTCCGCAGCGTTCAAGATCAGATCGGCCACTTCACGGGGCCGGTCGACGCCGGGCAGGGTGATCCGGCTGGTTTCTCCGGCGGTCTCGAGCGAGATGTCGCCGATATTCAGCAAGCGGTGCACGAGCGTCTGGTCGACACGAACATCCTGAAGCTTGTGGAGTTCCATCGTCCGCGTGGTCTTGCTGAGCAGGCCGGACTCGTAGCGGAGGCGCTGGCCGGACACGGTGAGGCGCGTGAAGCTCCGCTCGATATGCCGCACGGCCGTGAAGAACGCCATCAGAGCGGGGATCGCCAGCAAGTACCAGAGGCCGCGGCGCTGCTCCGGCGCACCCGCAATCAGGATCCCCGCAGCCAGCACCAGGGCGGCGAAGTAGGCAAAACGAAGCAGCTTCGTGCTCGGGCGGAGGATGAGGTCAGCCATGGGAATGCTCCGCGGAGATTGTATCCCTTCGCGAATCAGCTCCGCTTGAGGGCGTAGTAGCCCTTCCGGGCCTGGACCTTCAGCCCCTTCTGGCGCGTCTGGATCTCGATCCGCCGGAACGAGCCGTCCTTGGCCTGATTCGACGGCGTGTAGCCGATCGAATACTGGCTGCGCATCTCTTCCTGGATCTCTCGAAAGATGGCCTCCAGCGTCTCCCGGCGCGAAACGCGGAAAGCGCGCCCGCCGGTCTCCTCCGACATCCGCTTGAGCGTCCCGTAGCCGTCAGCGAAAAACTGATACTGGGGATCGGCGTAGCAGATGCTATAAATGATGGCGTCGGCTTTCTGGGCCGCCTCGATCGCCTGCTCGCGCGAGATCCGGCTGCCGACGTCGACGCCGTCGCTGATGATCACCATCACCTTCCGGCCGACCTCGTGGCGGAGCCGCTCCTCGGCCGCCAGATACACGGCGTCGTAGAGAATCGTCCCGCGGCGGTTGCCGGTCGGCACCGGACTCGGATGCAGTCCCCCGACGGCTGCGTTCAGCCGCAGCTCGTCCAGGCCGCGGCGGAGCAGATCGACCGATCCGGTCAGGTCCTGGAGCAGTTCCGCGTCGACGCCGAAGCTGATCAGAAAGGCCAGGTCCTTGGGACGCAGTACCTGCGCGAGAAAGGCCGCGGCGGCCCGCTTTTCGATTTCGATCAGATTCTCCTGGCTCTTGCTGACGTCCACCAGCAGCCCGATCGTCAGCGGCAGGTCGGCCTCCCGCGCGAAGTAGCGGATCTCTTGCGGGCGCCCGTCCTCGAGCACGATGAAGTCGTCCTTGGTCAGGTTGCCGACCAGGCTGCCCTTTTTGTCGCGCACCGAGCAGAGCACGTTGACCACGTCGACTTCGACGGTGATCTTCGGCAGTTCCTCGGCGGCGGGCTGCTGCGCCGGCGCGGCCACGGCCCACCACAGCGTCGCCGCGCGCAAGGCTAATCGCATACCGTTAGAATTACATAGAGATAGATGCGTCCCGGCGCGCTCCTGTTTCCATGCGCAAAGCTCTGACTCACCTCAAGAAGTGCGACCCGGTGCTCGGCGGCTTGATCACCCGGATCGGACCCTACCGCATCGAGTACGCCCCGGCGGATTTTTCGACGCTGGCGCGCTGCATCGTCGCGCAGCAGTTGAGCGGCAAAGTCGCCGTGACCATTTACAACCGGCTGGCCGCGGCCGCTTCGCCGGACGGGGAGCCCCTCACCGCCCAGGCGGTGCTCAGCCTGCCGGAGGCGGCCATGCGCGCGCTCGGGCTCTCGCAGCAAAAGATCGCCTATCTGCGCGAGCTGGCGCAGGCATGCCGGCAGGGCCGGCTGGATCTGGCCGCGCTTGAAACGCTGCCGGACGAGGAGGTTATCCGCCGCCT
>JBBIMZ010000006.1:9483-19308 GCA_037444135.1 Solibacteraceae bacterium | reverse complement strand
GGTCATCCGGCGCTTCCTCCAGCCGGCGGCCTCCGCGCCGCCGGTCGACGAAGCCACCCTGGCGCGCTACCAGGAGCGCATTCAAAAGGAACTGGAACGAATCGATTGATGATTCTGCTCGTCGCCGCCCTGCTGACGGTCGGAGCCGTCCTCTTCACCCTGCTCGTCCGCCGGCGCGACCTTCCCGCCCCTGAACCCGTCTCGCCGGCGGCTCACCTGGAGGAACGCAAGGCCCGGATCTACGAGGGCCTTCGGGACTTGCAGTTCGAGTATCGCGTCGGCAAGCTCTCCGAAGAGGATTACCAGCGCACCAAGGCTGAGTTGCAGGCCGATTTGGCCAGGGTCCTGGCCGAAATCGACGCGATCCTCGGCAACGGGCCCAAGCCTGTAGCGGTCGGCAAATCCGAAGCGGCGCCCGCGCCGGCTTCGGTTCGCTGCCCTTCCTGCGGCGCCGCGTTCGAGCGGCCGATGAAGTTCTGCGGCGAATGCGGCCAGCCGATGAGAGGGGGCGGGGCGTGAACCGGCTGGCGCTCCTCTGGTTGCTGGCTGCGCCTGCGTTCGCCGCGGTTGACGGGACCGTCGTCAACCGGACGGCCGGCAAGCCGCAGCCGGGCGTGGTCGTCACGCTGTACCGGCTCGGCGGCGCCCGCTTGCAGCCGGTCAAGACCGTCAAGACCGACTCCGGAGGCGCCTTCCGCATCGATCAGCAGCTCGAAGGCCCCCACTTGCTCCAGGCCATCTACGACGGCGTCATTTACAACCGCATGCTCCAGCCCGGCAGCCCTTTGAGCGGCCTGGAGCTGGAAGTCTACAACGCTTCCGCGAAGCCAGCGGGCGCCAGGGTGGCGCAGCACATGGTGTTGCTCGAACCGCTCGGCGGCATGCTGCACGTCAACGAGAGCATCATCTTCAACAACGCGGGAAACCTCACCTACAACGACCCGGCCAACGGGACGCTCCGCGTCTTCTTGCCCGAGACGGTTCGTGGCGCTCCCCGCGTGACGATCACCGCGCCGCAAGGCATGCCCGTCGAGCGCAGCGCCGTGGCCACCGGGACGCCGAACGTTTATAAGATCGACTTTCCGGTCAAACCCGGCGAGACGCGCTTTGATCTCACCTACGTGCTGCCGATGCCGGAATCGAAGACCTTCAGCGGCAAGGTTCTCCACGACGGCGCTCCGCTTCGGCTGGTCGCTCCGCGTGGAGTCACGCTGAGCGGCCCGAAGCTCCAGATGATCGGCCGCGAGCCGACGACGCAGGCGACCGTCTACGAGGTGAATGGCAAGGAGTACGCCGTCGAAATCGAAGGCACGGGGCAACTGGCGGCGGAAGGTGAGGCCGAGCAGGGCGGCGGCCGGGGCATCCAGACGATTCCCGCCCGGGTCTACGACCAGTTGTGGGCGATTGTCGGCCTGGCGTTTCTCATTCTGCTGCTCGGCTTCATCCTCCTGTACCGCCGCGGCCCGGCGCCCGGCGCCGGCCCGCGCTGATGGTCACGCTCGCCGTAGAGAACGTCTGGAAATACTACGGCGACTTTCCCGCGCTCCGCGGCGTCACCTTCTCGTCCGGCGCGGGCGCCTGCCTGGCGCTGCTCGGCCGCAACGGCGCCGGCAAGACTACCTTGCTGCGCATCCTGGCCGGGCTCTCCCGCCCCTCCCGGGGCACGGTGACCGTCCTCGGCCGTCCCGCGCGCGACCCGGCCGTCCGCGCCCGCGTCGGCGTGCTCGGCCACGGCATCGCCGTCTACGACGAGCTGTCGGCGCTCGAGAATCTGGTGCTGTTCGGCCGGCTCTACGGCCTGGCCGATCCCCGCCGCGCGGCGCTCGCATGGCTGGAACGCACCGGCCTCGACCATGTGCGCGACAGCCTAGTGCGCGAGTTTTCGCGCGGCATGCGCCAGCGGGTGGCGCTTGCCCGGGCCCTGCTCCACGACCCTGATCTGCTGCTGCTCGACGAGCCGTTCACCGCGCTCGACGACCGCGCCATCGCCCTGGTCCAGTCGCGCCTGCGCGACGCACTCGCCGCGGGCCGCACCGTCGTCATGTCCACGCACCAGCTCCGCGAGGCGCTCGAGCTGGCCACGCACGTCGCGCTAGTCAGCCGCGGCCGCCTCGTTCACTTCGGGGAGCGGACCGAAGCGATGCTGGCCGATCCGGGCTGGCTCTACCGCCGCTACGGAGAAGCCTGATGCGCTTTTTCCGGCAAAGTCTCACCGTCGCCGCCAAGGATTTGCGCTCGGAACTTCGCAACAAAGAGGCGCTCAACGCTTCGCTCGCCTTCGCCCTGGTGATCCTGCTGCTGTTCAGCTTCGCCTTCGATCCCACGGCGGAAACCACACGCGAGATCTCCGGCGGCCTGCTGTGGCTGGTGTTCGCCTTCGCCGGCGCATTGATCCTGAACCGCTCCTTCGCCCGGGAACTCCCCAACGACTGCCTGGATGCGCTGGTGGCGTCGCCGGTGCCGCCCGGGGCGCTCTTCCTGGGCAAGGCGCTGGCCAATCTGGCGCTTCTGGTGGCTGTCGAACTGGTCAGTCTGCCGGTCTTCGGTGTCTTCTACAATGTCCGCTGGGCGGACCGCTTCTGGCCGCTCGCCGGCGTGCTCTTGCTGGCGACCTGGGGGCTGACGGTGATCGGCACCATGTTCAGCGCCCTGACGGTGAATCTCCGCCTTCGCGAGTTGATGCTGCCGGTCCTGGTCTATCCGATGATCATTCCGGCGCTGATGGCCGCCATGCAACTGACGACGCTCCTGCTGGCCGGCGAGCCGATCACGGGCGAGCAGTTCATCTGGCTCCGCCTGCTCGTCGCCTTCGATATCATCTTTACCGCGCTGGCGGTCGCTCTGGTCGAGACGGTATTGTTGGGATAATGGGGCGACGATGAGACAGAAGATCCTCTACGGGCTGATCCTGGCCGCCGCCGTCTGGCTCCTGCGGAACCTGTTCGTCATCCTGCTGGCACTGCCCGACGAGGCCGCTCAAGGCGCCATTTACCGCATCTTCTTTTTCCACCTGCCCGCCTGGTTCACCTGCTTCACCGCCTTTTTCGCCGCCGGCGCCGCCAGCGTCCTCTACCTGGTGCGCCGGGACGCGCGCTACGACGCCTTCGCCGTTTCCGCCGTCGAGGTCGGCGTCGCCTTCACCGCCATCGGCCTGGTGACCGGGATGATCTGGGCGCGCATCATCTGGGGAATCTGGTGGACCTGGGATCCGCGCCTGACCTGGGCGTTTATCACCTTGCTGGTCTATGTCGGCTATCTGATGCTGCGGCGGGCCACCGAAGAGCCGGCCGAACGCGCCAAGACTTCCGCCGTGCTGTGCATCTTCGCGTTCACCTCCGTCGTCATCACCTACAAGGCGATCGACTGGTGGCGCACGCAGCACCCCGGCGCCGTGCTCAGCTTCCGCACCGGGGGTGGAACGATCGACCCCCGCATGGAGGCCACGCTCTTTCACAACTGGTTCGCGCTCCTGCTGCTCGCCGTCGCGCTGCTTCTGCTGCGGATGCGCCAGGAGCTGGCGCAACGCGAAATCGACGCGCTCCGGCGGCGGGCTCACGCCCTGTAGGCCGCTTGCGGAGGAGTTTCACTTGCATGGATGAACGCAACTTCTGGTTTATGTTTTATGGTTTCGCGGCGGTGTGGATCCTGCTGGCCGCCTACGTGCTCAGCCTCGCCGCCCGCGAGAGGAAACTCGACCGCCAGCTTGATACCCTGAAACGAATGCTCGAAGACAGGGAGAAGTCTTGACATGGATCGGAGAAAACTCTTGCAAGTGACGGCCGGCGCCCTGAGCGCCGACCTGCTGTCGCCGCGCCAGGCGGCCGCCCAGACCCAGGCCGAGCGCGCCACACGGGGCCTGCCGTCGCCCAAGATCAAAGACGTTCAGGTGATCGCCACCGCCCCGGAGGGGCTGCGCCTGGTCGTCGTCAAGATCCTCACCGACCAGGACGGGCTGTACGGCTACGGCTGCGGCACCTTCACGCAGCGGGCCGAACTCGTCGTCGCCGCCGTCGAGCGGTACTTGAAGCCGTTTCTGCTCGGCAAGCCCGCCGACCGCATCGACGACATCTGGCAGGCCTGCTATAACAGCTCGTACTGGCGGAACGGTCCGGTGCTGAACAACGCCATCAGCGGCGTCGACATGGCGCTGTGGGACATCAAGGGCCGCCAAGCGGGCATGCCCGTCTACCAGTTGCTCGGCGGCAAGTGCCGCGAGGCCGCCGACTGTTACTGCCACGCCAGCGGCGCCGAAATCCCCGAGGTCATCGACAGCGCGCGGAAGTGGATGGCCCAGGGCTTCCGTCACGTGCGCATTCAGGTCGGCATCCCCGGCATGGCCGGCTACGGCGCCGGGCCGAGCTCCAAGCGCGTCCCCGCGCTCCATAGCGGTCCCGTCTACGAGCCCGCCGTCTACATCCGCAGGACCCTCCAACTGTTCGAGGCGGCGCGCAAGGAGCTGGGCGAGGAGGTCGAACTGCTGCACGACGTCCACGAGCGCAGCACGCCGACGCAGGCGCTCCAGTTCTGCCGCGACGTCGAAAAGTTCCGGCTCTTTTTCCTCGAAGACCCCGTTTCGCCCGAAGACATCGGCTACTTCCGTCTGATCCGCCAGCTCTCCTCGGTGCCGATCGCCATGGGCGAGCTGTTCAACAGCCCGCACGAGTGGACGCCGCTGATCACCGAGCGGCTGATCGACTACATCCGCGTCCACGTCTCACAGGCCGGAGGCCTCACCCCGTGCCGGAAGATGGCCGCCATCGCCGAAGCGTTCGGCGTCCGGACGGCCTGGCACGGCCCCGGCGACGTTTCGCCCGTCGGCCACGCCTGCAACGTCGCCCTCGATCTGGCCTGCTGGAACTTCGGCATCCAGGAGTACTCGCCTTTCCGCGATCGCACCCGGGAGGTCTTCGACGGCTGCCCCGAGATGAAAGACGGTTACCTCTACGCCAACGAGAAGCCCGGCTGGGGCATCGAGGTCAACGAGGCGGCGGCCAGGAAGTACCCGTTCGGCTATAACGAGCGCGGCGAGCGCCAGCGCCTGAACGGCGGCTGGGGCGAAGTGCGCAAGCGCGACGGCACGATCATCAAGCAGTAGCCGGGGCCCGTCCCCTCCTATCTCGCCTTGACGCCCACGCGGCGCAGCACCTGGCGGATGGTCCTGAAGATCGTCTCCTCGACGTCCTCGTTGAACGGGCCGGGCTGGCCGTAGTAGATCATGCTGGTGTCGCCTTCGTAGCCGCCCTCGCGCAGCACCCGCAGCGTCGGGATGTAGCACATCACGTCGTTGGAGTAGCCGGCCACCACGAGCGTTTCTTTCGGGAACTCGCGCTTGGCTCGCAGCGCGTAGTCGACCACCACCTCGCCGCCGAGCGCCAGCACCGTCAAGTCCGACCCGAAGCGGACCGCCTGAACCGGGTACGGGATCTGCCGTACGGGGCGCCGTTCGTCGTAGGCCTTCAACATCTCCTGCGCCCGGCGCACCTTCCACTTGTTGGAGTCCTGAAGCTCCTTCTCGAAAGTCTCGCGGGTGTGGTGGGCGAACTTCAGATCGACGATCTGAAAAGCGGCGCGCACCGGCGGGCGCACGGGCTTGAGCCCGCTCCCCAGCACGCGCAGGACTTCCGCGCCGAGCGCCGCGCCGTGCTTGACGGCGAGCTCTTCGGTGCTTCGCGGATTCGGGTTCTGGTCGCCGCCGCAGAGCATCAAGAACATCGCCGTGGCGCCCGGCTGCGCCTTCTCGACTTCGATCTGCGCGTAGCCGGCGTAATCGCCGCTGATCTTGTAGTGCTCTCCCGTCAGCGTCGTATTGTGGCAGGCGTAACCGAACAGAATCGCCATCACTTTCCCGCCGGCGCCGGTCACCTTGAGCACCGGCACGGAATGGTCCACCGGGCCGGCGGGATTCACGCCCAACTTGATCCCGTCCGGGGTGACCTCGCGACGATTGACGGCGAATCCGACCGTGCCCTGGCCGAAGGCGAGCTCGGCCGGCGCCATATCGGCGAGCGCCGCCCCGACCACGCCGACCAGCTTGTCGGCGAGGCTGCGCGCATACTCCTTGACCACACGCTGCTGGGTCTCATCGAGCTCGAACATCGTCATCAGGTTCGGATAGACGACCGGGCCGGTGTGCGTGTGCGACGAGTTGAGCAGCAGGCGGGCGCGTTCGAGCCCGTACTGTTTCTGGACGCGCGCCGCCACTTCCTCCGCCAGCGCCCGCGGCAGGCCGATCAAGTCCGTAGTGACCAGAACCACGCGGCTGCCCTTCGGATCCTCGATCGCCAGAGCCTTGGCCCACAGCTCGGTCAACTTGCCTCCCGACGGCTTGGTCCGGCTGGCGTAGCCCGACAGCCAGATCGGACCCTCCGGCGTGATCGACACGCGCGCGACTCCGGCCCGAAAGTCGGCCGCACCCACGGCGCCGCAGAGGGTCCATAAGAAGAGCAACTTTTTCATATCCAGACCTCTTGAAAGGGAACTCCTTGCCGGCAGAGCTCGCAACTGGCCTCGTCGCCGAAGCAGCAGCCTTCGAGCTTCGCCAAATAGTAAAGGGGAATCGGATCAAAACTGGGCGTTTCCGGATTCGGTTGATACACGACGACGGCGAGCGCGACCACCTCGGCGCCGTTGGCTTCGAGCAGATTCTTCAGCTCCATCAGCTTCCTGCCGGTCCGCAGAATGTCGTCCACCAGCAGAACCTTTTCCCCGGGGACCTGCTCCAGGAACTGCCGGAAGCGCAGCGGCTCGGCCTCGTTCGTTTTCTCCGCCCAGTAAACCTGATGGGCGCGCAGCGCCTCACAAACGCCGTACGCCACCGGCAGGCCGGCTGTGGCAGGCGTGACGATCGACAGTTCCGGAATCATGGCGCGGATCTCCGGGTTGGCGCGCACCAGGCGGCTGAGGCCGACGCTCAGCGTCTTCTGATGCTGGTAGTAGCGCATCGCGAGCGGCACCTGCAAGTACTGGCTCGAGTGGAGCCCGGAAGGGTAGCGGAAGTGACCCTCGCGCAGCGCGCCGGTCTGGCGCAGCAGCGCCACCACTTCCTCTTGGGTCGGCACCAAGTGCATTTTCTAGTGAGCTCCTTTGCCCAGCAGGACGCTGGGGATCGTGCGCAGCAGAATTTTCACGTCCAGCCCCAGCGACCAGCGATCCAAGTAATCCAGATCTTTCCGGATCCAGGTGTCGAAATCCAACCCGTCGCGTCCCTCGAGGGCCCACAGACAGGTCAATCCCGGCCGCATGCGCAGGCGCCGGCGCTGCCAGCGCTCGTAGCGCTCGACCTCTTCGGGCACCGGCGGCCGCGGCCCCACCAGCGACATGTCCCCCCGCAGCACATTCCACAACTGCGGCCACTCGTCGATCGAAAACTTCCGCAGAATGCGTCCGAGCGGCGTCACGCGCGGATCGTTGGCGATCTTGAACGCCGTCTTTTTCTCGTTCAAGTGGGCCAGCATCGGCTTGAGCTCTTCGGCATTCTCGCACATCGACCGGAACTTGTATAAGGTGAACCGGCGGCCGTTGAGCCCGCAGCGGACCTGGCGAAAGATCACCGGTCCGGGCGAGGTCAGGCGGATCAGCGCGGCGATGCGGAGCATGAACGGCGCCAGCACGAGCAGCGCCACCGCGGCGACGAGCACATCCAGGAGCCGCTTGGCCATAAGCCGGATCTCGTCGTCCGGCGCGGCTGAAAACGTCAATAGGGGCGTCTGATACAGGCGGTCCAGATAGACTTCACTGTTGACGTGCGGGAAGAAGTCTACGGCCACGCGCGTCTGCACGCCGCCTTCATCGCAGACAAGCAACAGCTCCTCGAGTTCGCCGAGGCGCCGGCCGTCGACCGCGAAGATGACCTCGTCGACGACCTCCGAGGCGATCAGCCGGGGCAGGTCCTCGAGCCGGTAGACGGGATACCGCCGGCTCATCGCCGGCGGGAGCGCTTCGGCATCGCCGTCGGCGGCCAAGAACCCCTTGAGACGCACGCCGTAGTCGGCCGACCGCTCCAGCAACTCCGCCAGCCGCTGCGCCCGGGCGCCGGTGCCGCCGATGAGGACGTAGTATGGTTGGCCGTAGCCCCGCCGCAGGCGGTTCGCCAGCCGTGGCGCCTGGAGACGGAAGGCGCCGATCAGTACGGTGGTGTACGCCAGGAACAAGGCCAGAAACGGCCGGCTCAGATCCAGCCGCAGGGCGTATTCAATGAGGATCAGCACCACGCCGGCCGCCGCCGATTGTCGCAGCGTGTCGCGGACAATCACGCGGGGCGCTTCCGCATCCAGCCGGTCGTAAACCCGGAGCCAGACTCCCGCCAGCGGCCAGAGCACTGCGGCGGCGCCCATCAAGAGCGCTTTGACCGGCGCGGCGAGAAAGAACAGCCGTTCGAGCGGAAGAGCGGCCCGCGTGCGGTAGGCGAATTCAAAAGCCAGGACGGCGAGCAGGATGTCGGCAAGACCGAACAGAAAGCGCGTCTTGCGCCTGTGGCGGCTGAACACCTTTGCATGCTTAGCATAGCATGCCGAACCGGCCGTTCCCGTTCAGCGCTCGGCAGGACGCTCCGCTTCGACCTCCTTGGCCTGCTCGGCTTCGCGCAGGGGCTCGTAGACCACCGGGCGGTGCAGCGAGAAATAGACCACCAACAGAGTGACCAGAGCCAGGCCGACGGCCGCCAGAAACGCCGTGAGCCGGCCCACCAGGCGGATCGAAGCAAAGGCCTCGCGGGCGTCCTGGGAGACCAGCACGACCCAGCCGAGGTTCTTGTAGTCCTCCTTCAGGCCGGTGTCGGCAAAACCGATCAGGCGGCGTCCCATCTCCGGCACTTCGGTCACCAGATAGCCGGTCTGCCGGCCCGCCACCGACGTCAGCGCGTCCCGGACGGCGAGCAGTTCCGCCGACTTGAGATTGGCGCTGAGAGTGGCCTCCGGAGAGGCGATCACGGTGCCGTCGTCCTTGACAAGCACCGTGCGCAGATTGAGCGGCGGGTGGGCCTGGTTGACCACGCGAAAGAGGCTGGAGACGTCCACCAGTGCGTCCAGCGTCCCGATGAAGCGCCCGGTTCCCGGCTCGACGACGGGAACTCCGATGCCGATGTAGTTGGCTTTGGTCACCGGATCGTAGAGGATGTCGGTGAGGCTGACGGCTCCACGCCCCTGAGCGTAGATGGCCTGCCAGTACTCTTCGTCGGCCTGAAAGTAGTCCAGGGTCTTGTGCGTGGCGGCCACCGTGGCGCCCCGGGCGTCGGTGACGGTAATGCGGAGAAAGCGCGGATCCAGATCCCGGAGCTTCCGCAGCTCCAGCGAGGCCCTCGAGGACAAGATCTGGCGCACTGCCGGTTCGGAAGCCGGCGTCGGCCACTGCTCTTCGATCTTCTTGATCCGGTCGGCGATGGCCTGCTCGCTCATGGCTTCCCAGGCGCGGTTGGCGGCGCTAACGGCCTCGACGACCGCACCCGCGGCCGCCATCTTGCCGGTGTCCAGGACGCGGTCGTGCACAAACTGAGAGACCTCCCAGGCGACCGCCTCGGCGAAGATCTTGAAGTGGGTTCCGACGGTGCGCTGGAGCTCGTGGTCCGAGCGGGTGATGGCGTACAGACCGGCCAGGCTGATCGGGACGACCGTGACGAGCAGCCCGATCAGCAGCCGCTTGAACGAGATCCTCAACTCCAAGCTGTTTGCAGCCATGGCAACCTCCTTCTCCCGGAGCGCGCCGCCCGTGCTGCCCCGGTGCGGCACCGGCTCCGATTCAAGGATAGGCCAAAATTCGCCGGAGAGAACCAGGAAATTACTGTCGCGCCAGCCGCGCCAGCTCGCCGGCCCGGCGGATGATTTCACCGCG
>JBBIMZ010000006.1:0-9439 GCA_037444135.1 Solibacteraceae bacterium | reverse complement strand
TCGAGCACGGCCGCCAGATTCTGGAGCTCGATTTCGGTGGGATAAGAGGGTGGGATGAAGTCGTCGAGAGCGGCCAGCAGATCGTGGGCGTCGACCGCTGCTTCCTGCTCGAGCGCGCTCTTCATCTTGGCGCGGACCAGGATGGCTTCGATATCGGCGCCGGAGAGGCTTCCGGCGCGCTCCAGGAAGCGCCGCTCGGCCTCCGGCGAGCGGACGCGCGTCCCCGTCTTTTTCTGCATCGCCCGGAGCAGCGCCAGCCGCTCCTCGTCGGTCTCCGGGTAAAACAGCGCGATGTGCTCTTCGGCGCGCCCCTGCCGCTTCAGGTCCACGGGCAGCAGGTCCGGGCGGCAGGTCAGCAGGAACCAGATCACTTTGCCGCGCAACTCCGTGTCCCCCATGAACTGCGCGATCTGCGCGAACACGCGGTTGCTGACGCCGCTGTCGCCGGCGCTGGAGCGGTCGCCGAGCTGGGCGTCGGCCTCGTCGACGATGACGGCGATCGGGCTCATGGCCTTCAACAGGCCCAGCACGCGCTCGAGATTGCCTTCGGTGACTCCCTGCCACATGCTGCGGAAGTTCTTCAGCTTCACGGCGGGGATGCCCACTTCGCCGGCAAAGCAGGTGGTCAGGAACGTCTTTCCCGTTCCCACCGGGCCGCAAATGACGTAGCCCATCGGCAGCACGTCGGTCCGGCCGGCGCGGACGGCCGCCGCGGCGTCGTAGAGCTTCTTCTTGGCCGCCTCGTGGCCGGCCACCATCGAGAGGTCAAAACGGCTCTCGACGAACTCGAGCAGGCCGCCGGATTCGGCTTCGATGAGCTCCTTCTTGCGCCGGGTGAGGAATTTCACCGTCAGCGGCCGGCGGTTTTCGATCGCGTCGGCGAGCATTCCTTGCAGCTGGATGCGCTTCAGGCCCGCCGTGAGCGTCGCCAGCGCCGCCTCGGAAACGTCGCTTCCGGACGGCAGCGGCGCCGCCGCCAGGCGCCAGCGGAGGAACTCGAGGCGCTCGGCCTCGTCCGGCAGTGGAATCGTGATCGAGGCGACGCCCGGGCTTTCCACCAGTCCCTGGTGCAGCTCCACCTGGTTTTCCGTGACCAGGCAGATGGTGACGTCGGCCGCAAGAAAGGTCGGGTTCTGCGCCCAGCGCTTCAGGATCACCAGGGAATTGCGGTCCTCGCCAGAGAGGCTCGACACATCGGCAGCCGGGGCGATCGTTTCGGCGAAATCGATGATCAGCGCGATCTTCTTGCCGTCGGCGATCCGCAAGCGAAGGTAGTTGTCGAGCAGGCTCAGCACGCCGTCGGGGTTGCGCGGCAGGCCTTGCGAGTAATGCGTGCCGTGAAAGGCGTCGTAGCCGGCGAGCGCGCTCCGGAAGTCCGCCTGCATCTCCGGCGTCGCGAACGAGAGTCCGCCGCCGCGGTCGTACGTGAGGACTAGATCGCGACGGCCGAACAGGTGCTTCTCGAAAAAGCGGTGCAGCGTGACGAACTCGATACGCTCGCCGGCGCGGACCGGCACGAGATCGCGCACGTTGCCGTGGAGCACGAACATCGAGATCGTCCGCGAGTAGTATTTCTCGGAGAGTTGCTGCGCCCACGGGGGCAGCGCCGGAATCGTTTCCTGAGTCGCCATGGGGAGTTCCGTCAGTGGCGCAGCCGCTCGCGCTCCGGGAGGGCCGAACCTGCACTTTCCTCCGGCGCGATGGCAAGCCCCATCTCGGGCGAAGCCAGTTCGAAGATGGCCTCCATCTCGCGCACCGTCTGCTCGGTCTGCTCGACGTCACGCAGCACCGAATCGAGATGATCACTGAGCTGCTGAGGGTCCCGGATGGTGATCGACTGGTCGCGGATCAGCTTCAGCACGTCCTCGAGGGCGGCGCACTGCGCGTCGACCACGGTGGTGTTCTCCTTGATCTTTTCATACTTCTCCAAGCGCTTGGCGAGGATCTCGATCCGCTTGCGGTTGATCTCCTGCACCTTGGGCGGCTCGGAGGCCAGCCCGCGCTCGAGCGTGGTCATTTCCTTGCGCACCGTCGCCGGATCCGTCAGCCGCAGGTGCTGCCGGTGCTGGAAGGCCGAATGGAGCATCCGCAGATAGGCGTGCTTGAGCGACGCCAGGCGTTCGGCCATCTGGCGGGTGAACACCTGAGACGGCGAGGAAAGCCGCTCGTAGTTGGCCAGGATCTCGCGGCAGGTCTTGTCCACATCGGCGTAGCGGCCCTGCATCTCCCGCGGCAGCTCCCGGAAGATCTCCCTCAGCCTCATCTGGTGGCGCCGCTGCTCTTCGGCGTACTTCCACGACCGCACCAAGCGCTGGAAACGCCGGTTGCGGGGCGCCAGGCTCAGGTAGATCAGCTCCAGGCCCGCCGCCAGCATGAGCGGCAGGCCGCTCCCGGAGATGAGCGCGAACGCCGCGGCGCCGGCGAGCGCAATCCAGTTGTACTGCCAGAGGAACGCCTCTTTGACGAAATTGATCCCGGAATCGTCGATCCCGTCCGTCATCAGACGCTGACCCGCACTTGGCCGTGGCCCGGGGCGCGCCGCAGACACGCCAGCACGTACTGCTGGAGCTCGTGGAATTCCCTCCGCTGCTTCACCGCAGGCTCCCGCGGATGCGGGAACGGCACCGCCATCTCCTCCATGATTGTACCGGGCCGGGCCGAGAGCACGTAGATGCGGTCGCCCAGATAGACCGCCTCGTCGACGTCGTGCGTCACAAACAAGATCGTGTTGGCGGTCTCTTCCCAGATCTTCAGCAGCAGTTGCTGCATGTCGGCGCGAGTCTGCGCATCGAGCGCCCCGAACGGCTCGTCCATCAGGATCACCTGGGGCCGCAACGCTAGCGTGCGGGCGATCGCCACGCGCTGCTGCATCCCGCCGGACAGCGTGTGCGGATAGGCTTTCTCGAAGCCCCGCAAACCCACCGCCTCGATGAGCTCCGCCACCACGCGGCGGCGCTCGCCGGCGGCGACGCCGTTGATCTTCAATCCATAGCCGATGTTCTCTTCGACCGTCAGCCAGGGAAAGGAAGTGTACTTCTGAAAGACCATGCCGCGATCCCGGCCCGGCCCGCGGACCGGCTGCCCGTTGACTAGCACCTCGCCGCTGTCGGGCCGGTCCAGGCCGGCGATCAGGCGCAGAATGGTCGACTTGCCGCAGCCGGACGGACCGAGCAATACCCGGAATTCGCCGACGTCCTTCCCTCCGACCGAGTAGGCGTCCTCGATCTCGAAGTTGACGTCGCGCAGCGCCTCGATGCGCTCGCCGCGCGGCCCTTGGAAGGTCCGTGAGACGTGCCGCAGCGTGATCTTCGTCTGGCGCTTAGCCGCCATGGCGGTCCGCCTTGGCGAGGGCGCCGGCGCCGACGGCCGCCACCGGCTCCGAGGCCGGCCGCACGGTGCGGCGCCACGGGAACAGCCTCCGCTCCAGCCACGCCAGCAGCGTCCGGAACAAGAAGGCCGCCAGGCCGATGGCGATAATGCCCGCATAGACCCGCTCGAAATCGAGCACTTTGCGCGCGGCCTCGACCATGTAGCCCACCCCCTTGCGCGCGTTGACCATCTCGGCCAGGATGACGTACGTCCAGCCGATGTCGTAGAGGATCCGGAACGAGCCGAAGATCGCCGGGAACGAAGCCCGGAAGATCAGCCAGAGCGCGTGGCGGCGGCGCGCCCCGAGCGTGTAGGCCGTCTCGAGCAGTTCGTTGTCGACGCGGCCGGCCTCCTCGACCACCACGGCCAACAGGTAGAAAAACATGCCGAACCACAGAAAGGCCACTTTCATCGCCTCTTCCATACCGAACAGCGCGATGAAGGCGGGCAGGAAAGCCGTGATCGGCATGGAACGCATCGGCGCCGCCACCGGATTGACCAGCTCGTGCAACCACGGGAAGCTGGCCATCAGGATCCCCAACGGAATGGCGATCGCCGCCGACCAGAAGAAGGCCTGGGCGATCCGCCACCAGCTATAGAAAACATTGCCCAACAGGTCGTACTCGGTCCACAGGCGCAAGAACGCTTGGACGACCCCGGCCGGGCGGGGCAAGGACAAGGGCGGCAGCAGCTCCCAGTAGGTGATGACGAACCAGAGGAAGACCACAACCGCCCAGCTCACCACCGCCAGGAGCGCCCCCGTCCTGCGGGAAACCGGCTTGCGTATGGCCAACAGATCGGGCATCGGGCTACCGCGCCGGATTCGGATAGACCTTGATGTCGGTACGCCGGTTCTTCTCCCGCCCTTCAGGCGTCGCGTTCGTGTCGATCGGATTGTCCGGTCCGTTTCCCTTGGTGCGCATGCGCGACGGCGGGAAGCCGTATTTCTCCACCAGGTAGTTCTTGACGGCCTCGGCGCGCTGCTTCGACAGCGCCAGGTTCAGCTCGCGCGAGCCCGTCGAATCCGTGTTGCCTTCGATTTCGACCACGGTGTTCTCATAGGCGCGCATGAAGTCGCCGATTTCATCGACGACCTTGCGGGAATCCAGCCCCATCCTCGCCGAGTTGGTCTCGAAGTAGATCGAACGGCGCTGCGTGGCGATCGGCGTCGCCCCCTTGGCCGGTTCGGCGTAGCGGATCGGCGCCTCGCTGGACACAGCCGAAAACTTGCCGCGCAGCGCGTCCAGGTAGCGCCGGTCGAGGCTGCTCTCGACGTCCGAGACCCGCCGCACCATGCGCAGCTCGCGATACATCTCCTGCGCCATCTTGAAGATGTTCGCGTAGTCCGACGGCGCCCCCGGCGCGGCGAAGAAGGCGACGTTGTCGGCGTAGTCGGCCAGGCGCACGCCCTCGAGCATCGTCTTAGCCAAATCCTCGGGAATGTTGAAATCCTTGATCGTGCCGATGAGGGTGTAGGCGCGGGCAGGCTGCGCCCGGATGAATTCGACGCCTTCCAGCCAGCCCTCGATGAACCGCACGAGCGTCTGAGGCGCCCGGGCGGCAAAGCGGTCGCTCACCACCAGGATGTCGGCGATCAGCCGGTTGGCGATGCGCGTGTCGTAGATCTTCCGGGCGCCCGGCCGGCGGGCCACGGCGTCGCTCATGTCCGGATCCCAAGCCACGGCCGCATCCACCTTTTGCTGCGCGAACAGCGTGGCCGGCTCGATGCCGTCCTTGGTATGCACCGCCTTGGAGAAGATCTCATAGCGCTGCTCGGAACTGAGTCCGGAGCTGCGCAGCCCGTTCCACAACAGAAAGTGAGACGGCGTATAGGGGGCGAAGGCCACCGTCTTGCCCGCCAGATCCTCGATGCTGTGGATCCCCTGCCTGCCGATCACCCCGTCGGCGCCCCGCGACCAGTCGACCATGAAAAAGGCCCGGGCAGAAAAGTTCCGCTCGAGCAGTTGCGCGTGATCCTTGGCCCAGACGTCAGCCGTCGTGAGCATCACGTCGACGTTGTCGGTGGCCAGCGCCGCCGCGCCTTCGGTCCAGTCGTCGATGATCTTGAAGGAGACCTTCAGCCCCTTGCCCGCATAAATTGAGCCGGGTTCGGTGTCCAGGCCGCCGTTGGCCACCAGCCCGGCGGCGCACCCCACCCAGATGTTCACGCGCACCCGCACGTCCCGGGGCTCGGCGTCCGGACTCGCCGCAGGCAGCGGCTTGGTGGGATCCACCGCTTCCTTAGCCTGGCGCGCCTTGGGCGGACCGAGCCACCGGCCGAAGTCGAAAACGCCGTACCGGTGAAGGCTGTAGCCGACCAGCGCCACACCGATCAAGAAGATCAGGATCCAGCCGCCTTTTTCGATCCTCACAGCCATCGCTGCCCCCTTCGGAAATTACGCGAGCCGCTGCGGTTCCTTGCTGCCGATCGTCTTTTCGGCGGTCGCGGCCGGCTCCGGCGCGAGCAGTCCCATCTCGACCTTGAACTGCTTGACCAGCTCGTTGGCGCGAAGCTTTTCGGCCTCCTCTTCGATCTTGATCTTCTGCTGGTCGACATTGCCGAGCGCCATCTCCATGCGCGCTTCGTTGACGGCCGTCATCTCTTCGATCTTGCGGACCATCTCGTCATGGGTCTGGCTGATGCCGGCCACCTCGAACTGCTCCATTGCGTCGGCGACCTTCTTCTGCCACTGGGCGCGGCGGTAATCCCGGATGGCGTTCATCGCCTCCTGCGTCTTGCGCTCCTTCTCGCGGAGGAAAGCCTGCTTGACCGCCAGGGCCTTCTCGTAGGCGGCGCGCGCCGTCGCCAACTGCCCCTCGGTGCGGGCCAAAGCGCTGCGGATCTGTTCGAGTTGCACGGCGAAGCTCCCGGCCAGATCATCCCGGCCGGCCTGAATGGCCGCCTTGACCTTGGCCGTCAGGTCGGCGAGTTCGGCCTTGTACTTGGCCTGTTCTTTTTCGAGCAGCGTCACGTTGGCCCGCACCATGGCGATGCTCTCGTTCATCCGCGGCACCTGATCGTTCATGTCGCGGATGTTCTGCTCGAGGATCAACTCGGGATTCTCCCCCACGGAGATGAAAAATCCGATGAAGGAGCGGATCATGCGGCTCAGACGACGAAACATTGCACCCTCCTGGTTTGCCTAAGGCCGGCCGGCTTCCGGCGGCGCCGGCGTAGTCACGGGGTTCTCGCTCACGAAATACGATACGGCCTCGGCGATCTTTCGTTCCTCTTCCTGTTTTTGCAGGCGCCAGCCGAAGAAGCGCTCGCGCTCGGCGGCGACGGCGTCGTTGTTGGCCTGGATCCGGGCCCGGTAGTCGGCCACGAGGCGGTCCAGCTCTGCCTGGATCTGCTGGTTCTCCTGAGCCTTGCGCGCCTCCAGCTCCTCGAGCGCCCGCTGCTGCACCGTCTCGAAGGCGTCGAGCGCCCGGTCGCGCCGAACCGCGTCCTGGATCACGTCGTCCAGGCTTGCGCCCGCCGCCTCTAGAGCCAGCAGAATCGAACTGCGCTTGACCTCGCGCGGCAGATTCCGGATATGCTCGCTCTTGAGCATCTCCGCCACTTTCAAGATCGTGTAGCCGTGCGCCGGCGGCCGGATCTCGGCGGCTTCATAGATCTCGGCCATCGGAAGAGGATCCGCCACCGGCTTGGAGAAGGACGGCGCCGGCGTCACCGTGGCCGCGATCTCGGCTACGGTCCGCGCCGCATCCGCACCGGGGGCCGGTTCAGGCCGGTCGACCGAAACAAAGAGGTTGTACCACTTCTTCCCCATGGCTGGCGTCCTCCTCGAAGGTAACACTTCACTCGCGGCGCCGGGGAGGTGCGCTGAGCCGCCGCCCTTTCAGCGGAAGGTCTTGTCGTCGAGCCGCCGCAGGTCCAGCTCGTCCGGCAGCACGCCGAGCGTCACGATCGCGAAGGTGAAGACGGCGGTTTCCGGCTCCAGGTGACCGCCAAAAGCCTTCTCCGGATCGGCCAGCGTCAGATGTGCGTGCACCCTTCCGTCCATCACGTAGCCGTTGATGCTCACGATATCGGCGGGCTGCGCCGGATCCTTCGTGTAAATGTTCTTCGAGGGGAAATCGCGGTTGCTCACCGAATGGATGTGGTAGTTGCGCACGCTGCCGACGCCCGAAAGGATGACGGCATTGCGGATCTTCTCCTGCCGGAGGAGTTTCTCGATCCCCGCGAGCAGGTCCGTCTGAAACTTGAACCGGAAAATCACGATGCGCTCGAACCGGGTCGAGACGGCGATCCCCTCGGGTACGTCGGGACGGTTCGGCCGCGCATCATCTTCCGGCGTCGTCGGCTTGACCACCTCGACGCGCGTGGTCTGAGAGAAAACGCCGGGCGCCAGCAGCGCTCCCGCCAGCATCCATTTCCACATGTGGACTCCTCTCACTTGACCGTCTCATCGAGCGGCAGACCGAGCTTCTCGTACAGCTTCTTACGCCCGGCCTTGTCGCCCTTGGCGATGTCCCAGGCGATCTCGGCCACCCGCTCGACATGTTCGCGCGGCACCACCACGACGCCGTCGCCGTCGGCCACGACGAAGTCGCCGGGGCGCACGAGCACGCCCCCGACCGTCACCGGCCGGTTGATGGCGCCCGCCTCGATCCGCCCAGGCCGGGTGCCGCCTCCCTGATACTTGGAATAGACCGGGATCTTCTGAATGATCAGCTCGTCCGTATCCCGGCAACTGCCGTTGGTGATAACTCCCGTCATGCCGCGCGACTTCCAGTTCAGCGCGTTGTTGGAGCCGATGAAGCCGGTGTTCTCGATGCCCTGTGCGTCGATGACGACCACGTGACCCGGCCGCAGGATGTTGGCGAACAGCTCCGGGGCGTAAGTGCGGTACCAGTGGCTGTGCCACTTGCGGAACTCCTCGTAGGGCATCCCAGCCGGCGGTTGCGGTTTGTTCGTGGGCAGGTACTGATAGGTGATGGCGACGCCGTAGATGCGGTGCGCCAGCGCCGGCGTCGTGTCGCGCCACAGCGGCCGGATCGTCTTATCCATCACGCCGATGTCCTGCAAACCGATCGCCTGCATGGCGTCGATCACGTCGGTGGTGCGCAGGCCCTCGTAGCGTTTGACCAAGGGCAGCGGGTCCTCGTCGCCGTAGTCTTTATAGGAGAGCAGGTTGGCTCCCTTGCGGAGCTCGTCGGGGGAAAGCGGGCGCGGCTCCTGGGCGGTCAACACCGCGCCGGCCAGGCACAGCAGGGCAGTACGGACTCTCATGGGCGCTTGTCCTCGTCGTAAGCAATCAATCTATCAAAGCCACCCGCCGGTCAACGGCGCAGCGACTCGAGCGGCGGCAGGAGCGTCCCCGGGCGGAAGGCGCGGCGCAGCTCCCAGAGCCGGGCCTGGAGGCGCCGCCAGTACTCGTATTCGGCGTCGAAACGGCCGAGGGCGGAACCCAGCCGGTAGGAGGTATACCCGGCTTCCCACTGCTGCTTGTAAAGATCCCGCAGCTCCGTGATCAGGTCCATCAGATCGGCGACCCGGCTGTGGTTGCGATCGCCGGCCTCGCGCCCCAGCCAGAAAGAGACGTCCTGGCGCGTCGAGGAGGCGTCCAGCCGGGCGTAGTGGTCGGCGATTTCGGCCGCGTAGAGAAATTTCATGCCGGCATAGTCGACGAGCCGCGCTCCGACCAGCAGGCTGGCAAGCGTCTCCGGATGCCGCGCCGCCGTGTTCTGAAGCAGCTCCTGGGCCTCCTCGGCCCGGAGCCGGGCCTGGCGGAGTTCGCCCGCATGGGAGCGAGCGCGGCTGAGCGGTCCGGGCGCCAACGGATCGTCCCAGAGCCGGAACATGTCTTCGGAGCCGAGTGCGGCCTGAATCTTCTGGTGCGCCTCCTCCAGCGCCCGAAGCGCCGCCGCGACGTCCCGGGCGACATCGCTCTCGTAGAGTGCAGAGGCGTAGTTGGCGAAGAAATTCTCGCGATCGACCGCCTCTTGCTGCCAGGCGGCGATGGCCCCGTAGGCCATGCCGGGCAGCGTCATCCGGAAGAGAATCTGCGCATCGTCGGACCAGTTGGTGTTGATGATGCCGAGCGTGCCATAGCGGCGCCCGTCG
>JBBIMZ010000005.1:12354-21109 GCA_037444135.1 Solibacteraceae bacterium | reverse complement strand
CGCACTCGAATGTGGCGGGGACGAACGCCGGCCAACTCGCCGGAGATTTGCAGCCCGAGCGCAGGGGCATGTCGACCACGGCGGTCCAGTATTGGAGTAACACCCCGGCTGCCGCGCCGAGACATCCGGCGGCGAAAGCGATCCATGAAAGGCTCGTGCCGCCCTCGCCCAAAACCTGGCAAAGACCGTCTACAGGTGCGGTCGAATAGCCCTCGAGGCGGCGGTAACCTTCCCGGCGGGCGCGCCGCGCCGCCTCGAGCAACTCTTGAGCGGTTTCGAACTCAGCCAGCGTTCCGTAAAGAGAAGCGCCCGGCAAGAGCGGTCCGGCCCGGGCCGACGCCACCACGTCCGGCGCAGGTTGCGAGGCGGATGGGGGCACGGGAATCAGGGGCAGCCAGCGCGCCAGAAGTAGCAGCGGGAAAAGGAACAGGCCGATGGAGCCGGCCAGCGTCGCCCAGTCCCAGAGCGTCGGCACGTACATTCCCCAGGCGGCAGGCAGGTAGTCGCGGTGAAGGCTCGCAACGACGATGAGGAAACGCTCCAGCCACATCCCGGCTGCGACCGCGACGGCGATGGCGAACAGGGCGGCCGGCCGGCGCCGCAACCTCGGGATCCACAATAGCTGGACTGCGGCGACATTGGCGGCGAGCACGGCCCACGCCACAGGCGCATACTGGCCGGCGATCCGGTTCGAGACGGCGTACTGCTCGTATGGATCGCCGCCGTACCAGGCGAAGTAAACTTCCGCGGCGTAGCCGTAGGTGACGACAAGTCCCGAGGCGAGCAGCAGCTTCGCCAGATGGTCCAAGTGGCGATCCGTGATGATCGCCGCGAGGCCGCTGACGGCGCGCATCGGAATGATGAGCGCCAGCAGCAGCGCGAGCCCGGAAAACAGAGCGCCGGCGACGAAATACGGAGGGAAGATCGTCGAGTGCCAGCCGGGCACGACGGAAACGGCAAAATCGAAACTGACGATCGAGTGAACCGAAATCACCAACGGCGTAGCGAGTGCGGCCAGCAACAAACAGGCGGTCCGATGAGCGGACCACTGGCGAGACGAGCCACACCAGCCCATGGCCAGCAGGCACCAGGCGATCCGGGCGCGGCGGCCGCGGGCCTGATCGCGACGCACGGCCAGGTCCGGCAAAAGTCCGAAATAAAAGAACGCCAGCGAGACGAAACCGTAGGTGACGACAGCGAAGAGGTCCCAGACCAGCGGGCTGCGGAACTGCGGCCAGACGCCCGCGGTGCTCGGATACGGAATCAGCCAGTAGGCAAGCCACGGCCGGCCGGGATGAACGAGCGGGAACAGCGCGGCGCAGGCGATGGCCGCCAGCGTCATCGCTTCGGCGAAGCGATGGAGCGGCTGGCGCCAGGGCTGCCGCAAGAGCAACAGGATGGCTGAGATGAGAGTGCCGGCGTGGGCGATGCCGATCCACCAGACGAAGTTGACGATCGCCAGCCCCCAACCGACCGGGTGGTTGACGCCCCAGATGCCGATACCTCGCCCGAACAGCACGATCAGCGACGACGCCAGTACGAGCAGGAGCAGGACGGCGAGGATCACGGCGGCGCGCCAGGGGCGGAGAGCGGCTCCATCAAACATGGTGCGGATCCTCGGACAGATAGCGCGTGCGGGGCTTTGTGTTGAGGCCGGCCAGCAACACGAAACTCGGCCGCCTCCCGAGCAGCCGCGCAACCCGGCCGGCGGGATCGCTGAGGTCGCCGAACATGATCGCCTCGGTCGGACAGGCAGCCTGACAAGCGGTGACCACATCACCGTCGCGGATCCGGCGATTGTCCTTGGCGGCAGCGATTCGGGCGGCGGCGATTCGTTGCACGCAATACGTGCATTTTTCAACGACGCCGCGCGTCCGCACGGTGACCTCGGGGTTGTAGAGCATCCGCTGGACGGGCGCCGGCGCAGCGGCGTACTCGAAGAAGTTAAAGCGGCGGACTTTGTAGGGGCAGTTGTTGGCGCAGTAGCGGCTGCCGATGCAACGGTTGTAGACCATCTCGTTGAGTCCCTCGGCGCTGTGGACTGTGGCGCCGACAGGGCAGACCGGTTCGCACGGCGCGTTCTCACAATGCATGCACATGACCGGCAGGTGGAGATACCGCACCTCGCCGGGGCCGCCCTCGCTGTCCTGGATGTATTGATCGATCCGAAGCCAGTGCATCTGGCGGCCGCGCAGCACTTCCGAGCGGCCCACGGTGGGGATATTGTTCTCGGCGACGCAAGCGAGAACGCAGGCGCTACAACCGGTGCAGGCGTCCAGGTCGATCGCCATGCCCCAGGCGCACGTCCCGCTGTCAGGGGGTGGGAGGAAGGGAGTTGGCGGACCCAGGAGCGGCCGCCCCTCGAGAAAGTGGTGGCTTTGAACCGAGGCCATCCGGCGCCGGCGACCCATCTTACGGATCTGCAATCCGGCGGCGGAGAAGAAGCCGTCTGAGAGCCGGAGCTCGCGCCCGTCCCGGACCGTCACGGTGACGGCACCGGGGGCGTGGCCGGGGACGATCCACACGGGGAGCTCCAGGGAGCGGTTCTTGAGGCGCAGTTCGACTACATCGCCGCCGGCGAGGCCAAACGCAGCCGCTGTCGCCGGGCTGAGACAGGCGGCGTTTTCCCAGGTCAGTTTGGTGATCGGCTTGGGCAGTTCCTGAAGCCAGGCATTCTCCGCGAACCGGCCGTCCCATATTGTCGCGTCGGGCCGGAACAGGACTTCCAGGCCCGCGGCAGCCGGCGCCGGCGGGGGGTCGAGGAGCCGAGCCAGGTCGGGCCGCACGTGAGCAGGCAGCGGCTCAGCGGCCGTGCCGCGGACGAAACCATCGTGCAGGCACTGGCGCCAGAATGCGTCGAACTCCTCCTCGGAAACCAAACTCCGGCCGGCACGGAGAGACAGGCTGTAGGCGCGGCCGCGCCAGTAGTCGCGCACCAGCTCGTAGCCGGGCTGGGACCGGCCGAGAAGCGCGGCGAGAAGCTCGTGGTGTGACTTGCCCTCATACAGCGGCGCGATCAGCGGCTGGAGGAGCGAAACGGTGCCGTCGAAGGCGCGGAGGTCGCCCCAGGATTCGAGCGGATGCGCTTCCGGCACGTGCCACTGCGCCAGGCGCGAAGTCTCGTTGACATAGAGGCTGGAGTGGACGCGGTGGTTGACTCGCGCCAGGTTTCGGACGAAGTCGAGGTCGGGCGGAGCTTCGACTGCGGGGTTGCCGCCGAGCATGACGAGCAACTCGACGCGCCCGGCGGCCATGTCGCGGATGAGCTCCGCGAGCGACTCCAGCTCAAGTTCCGGGGAGGCTTCAACCGGTTCAGTCGCCAGGACAGTTTTGCCGAAGTTGCCCAGGCGGTGGTTGAGCAGGTAGGCGGCCAGATGCACCCGGACCGGTTGCTCGTCCCCGGCCACCACGATGGAGGCGCCGCGATGTTGCTCCAGACGGCCGGAGATCCGCGCCGCCTCGGGATCGTCCTCTCTACCGGCGGCCGCGGCGAAGGCGAGCTCTTCGATCCGGCGCGGCGTCAGGGCGAGGCGGCGTGCAGCTTTCGAACCGGTGAGCGAAGGCATGGTTTCGGCGGCGAAAAGGGTGGGCCGTTTTCGCATAAAGTCCCGGGCGTAGCGGGGGTTGGCGAAAAAGTCGGCATCGAAGGAAACGACAAAGTCGGCACGCTCAAAACGGTACCGCAACTGAGCGTCGCGGCCGAAAGCCAGACGCGCCGCCTGGCGCACCGGATCGCGAGTAAGCGGTTCGAACTGGTGCCAGCGCGACGCCGGGAACAGATCCTGGAGTTGAGCCAGCTGCCAGGCGAGCGTCGGCGAACTCACCGTCTGCGTCAGAATGCGGAGGCCTTCGCCCTGACGCGCGCGCAGGGGTTTGAGAACCCGTTCGAGCCAGTCCGCAAAGTCGCCCCACAGGCGAGGCCGGCCGCTCTCGGTAATCGTCTGAGCCCGGGCGGGATCGTAGAGCGACCAGAGCCAGGCCTGGGCGAAGGAATCGATGGCGCCGAGGCTGGCCGGGTGGTCCGGATTGCCCTCGATCTTGACGGGCCTGCCATCAACGCTCTTGACCAGCACGCCGAGACCGAGGCCGCCGAGCGGCAGGGCGGTGGCAAAGTATAAGGGCTGTCCGGGGAGCGCCGGCTCGGGGTAAGCGCCGTAAGGCACGATGACCTCCTCGGGCTGGCGCGTGCAGGAGGCGAGTCCGGCGAGGGCGGCGAGGATGAAGTCGCGGCGCTCGATCAGGCGGTTCATCGGTGGCAACTGGAGCAGTCGGTGGGCCGCCGCAGGCCGTACTGGCGGGCGAGACGCGGCCCGAGCGTGGCCTGATCCTCGAGGGGCTCCCAAGTCATGCTGAAGACTTGATCCAGTGGCCGGACGTAACGCTCCGGCCGGCGGTGGCAGTCCAGACACCAGAGCATGCTCATCGAGACCGCCTGCTCGAGCAACGGCATCCGGTCGACGCGGCCGTGACAGGTGACGCAGCCGAAGCCCTTGCGGACATGGATGCTGTGGTCGAAGTAGACAAAGTCGGGGAGATCGGCCACGCGGACCCATTCGATCGAGCGATCCTGCTCGAACGCCGCCCTCACCGGCGCGAGAACCGGCGCGTCCGGGAAGATCTGCGCGTGGCAGTGCATGCAAGTCTTGCCGGAGGGCATGCCGGCGAAGCCCGCCTCCTCGACCGCCGTATGGCAGTAGCGGCAGTCCAAGCCCAGCCCGGCGACGTGAAGCTTGTGGCTGAAGGGGACGGGTTGGTCGCGCGGGAGCCCGGCGCGCGTCGTCCAGGGCGAGCGGTCCAGAGCCGCCAAGAGCCAGATGGCCGCAGCTCCGAGCAGCAGGCTCGCCGCAAGACCAACTCGAAGGGCCAGGTTGGCGCTTGGGGGCAGAGTCTGCGGCATCGCGCAGGCATCAGTCTATCACCGCCGGGAATTGAACTCCTCGAAGAGCCGGTCGAGAAGCTCGCCCGGAACGGCGGCATGGACAACCACGGAGTTTTCCTGCCGGCTGACGGCGACGGTTTCCGAGAGACTGACCAGCGCCGGGCGGTCGCGCAGGCCGAGACGGGCCAGTCCGAGCAAGCCGCGCGCCGCCGTCTCGACGGTTTCCGCGTCGGCCGCCGAGGAGCACTCGCCACGGACCTCGAGCGCCAGCCCATCCCCGACCGCCGCGCCGGCGGTGAAGCCGCGGAGGCGCTCTAGAATCCGGCCGAAATTGCCCCAGTTACCCGCCTCCGGCCCGTCCGTCAGCCGGATGCCGCCTGCCGCCACGGCCCAGATCTGGATTTCCGGTTCGATCGTCACCAGGCGCTCGGCCAGACGCTTCGGAACGCCGTTCGAGTCGCTGCGGTGGTCCAGGATGGATCGCACAATCGCGGCCCTCGCCGCCAAAGCCGTTGACGGATTCAGGAATGTGACGGCGAGCTGCTCGTCGCCGATGAGGGTGTAGCCTTTGTAGGGCAGCCGCCGGGCCCCGGCGCGCTCGAGCTTCGGTTCCATACCCGTCGCGCTGAATTTGCCGCGCAGCATCACCGCCACGTCCTTGCCGTCGAAGGCGATAAGTGCTTCCCACAGTTCCGAGTTGAGATCGAGGCCGGCTTGTTTGAGGAAGCTGCCCAATCCGCCGGACGGACCGGCGGCGAGGAGCGGCTGATAAAAGCGCGTCTGGCGCAGGCGGTCGAGACGAAGGCCGGCGAGCGCGACGGTGTCGGCCGGCACCAAGGTTGCCAGCGCCGGGTCGATACTGACGTGGGTCGGACGGTGCGGCCCGCAGCCGGTCAAGACCAGGACCGCGGCCACCGCCAGCCGAACCAGGGTCGCCGCCACTCTCTCATTATCCTGGAAGAGGAGTGCGGATCGACGCCCACCAACATTTTCTCGCGCACGACCGCTTCGACTATGGAGAGCTCGCGCCGCCCGGTTCGCCGCTCCGGAAGGACTACACCCCCGAGCACGTCGAACGGATTCTCAAAAGGAATCGCTTCGATGGGCTCATCGCAGTGCAGCTCACGCCCACCGAAGAGGAAACGCGCTGGCTGCTCGAACTCGCCGCACATGATTCGATGGTCCTGGGCGTGGTGGCGCGCGCCGACTTCGGAAGAGCCGGGGAATTTGCCGGTCGCCACAAGCTCAAAGGAGCCTGGCTGAACGCCGCCGACGCCAGTTTCGATGAGTTGCACGCTCTCGCCCGGCGGGATCTGGCCTGCGAGCTGGCGGCCGGACCGGAGACGCTCGCTCGCGTACACCGCCTTGCCGAAGCCCTTCCGGAGCTCCGCCTCGTGATTCCGCACATGGGCCGGCCGCCGTTCCGACGGGAAGACCTTGCGGATTGGGCGGCGGCCATGGAGGGAATCGCCCGCCACTGCCCGCAAGTCACGGTGAAGCTCCCGGGCCTGTTGCCGCCGGGTATGCCGGAGGTCCGGCTGGCGGTGCAGCACCTGCTCCGCGCTTTCGGCCCTGACCGCTTGATGTTCGCCAGCGGCTGGCCGTTCTGCCTGGAGGCGACCGACGCCTGGAAGAAGGTGCTCGCCGCCTTCACGCAGGCTCTGGGACCACAAACGATGGAAGTGCGGGCCAAAATTCTGGGCGAGACGGCCGCACGCGTCTACCGGCTCGCGTAAGCGACGATCTCGAAGTTCGATCCCAGACGCCGCAGCAGCGGCAGGCGAATCAGCAGCTCGTCGGCGAGCCGCGCCAGCCGGTAAAGTCCGACGGCGGACGGCAACAGGCCGGCGCACGGCGTGGAGAGGAAATCGTACATGCGCGCACGGGCCTCGAAACCCGCGGCGCGCAGCACCGCGCACGTTTCCCCGGGGACCAGTTCGCGTTCGTCAGGGCTCTGGTGTCTCCGCATCAGGCCGGGCACGAGGAGGCGGCCCAGCGCGCCGGAAAGGCGGTAGCGGCTGGGGTCGAGGCTATAGAAGATGCCGCCGGGCTTCAGCAATCCGCGAGCGCGGCGCGCCAGCTCGCCAATGGCGGCATCCGGCAAGTGGTGGAGGACGAAGATGGCGACGAGGACGTCGAAGGATCGGGGCGGCAGATCGACCGCTTGCAGATCTGCGGCGAGGAAGCGCGCGTTCGCCACGCCTGCTCGGCGGGCGTCGCTCCGCGCCTGCCGGATCGCGGACGGGGAAAGATCTATGCCGACGATCTCGGCGGCGTGGGGCGCCAGCAACAGTTCGGTGTCTCCGATGCCGCAGCCGAGGCTGAGGACGCGGTGCGAGCGTTGGAGGCCCGTCACGGCGAGGATCCGGCGCACCAGGTGCCGCCGGAAGGCGCGCACGGCCGGCTTGGCAAAATGCGCCTGAGCGAAACCTGAGTATAACGCTTCGTGATGTTCGAGCTCGCGCGCGGTAACATCCGCAGCCCTCATGGACGGTTCTTCGCCGATGGTAGCCGATTCTGCGTTATCCTGTCACTTGCCTGAGGCCGACCAAGCGGGATGGCGGCGGCTCTGGCCCTATGCCGTGCTGCTCGCCGAAGTCGCGGTGTTTCACTGGCGCGTGCTGTTCACCGGCCGGTATGTTCTGCCCTGGGACTTCCGCTACTTCCACTTGCCGATGGCCGAGCTCCAGGCTCACGCACTCCGCACGGGACAGCTGCCCCTATGGGATCCGTTCAGCTATTTCGGACGGCCGCTCGTCTCCAACATCCAGGCGCAAACGTTCTATCTCCCGAGGATCTTGACGCTGGCGCTCAACCATCTGAGCGGCGGCGGCCACCTGCTCTACCTGCTGGAGCTTCAACTGATCGGACACATATTCCTGGCGGGCGCCTTCACTTACCGCCTGCTAGTGCGCCTGGGAGCCGGCAAGCCTGGCGCGCTGGCGGGCGCCACCGTGTACCAGCTCGGCGGTTTCTTTGCCTCGCAGGCCCAGCATCTGGGCGTGATCAACGGCGGTGCGTGGCTGCCGCTGGCCTGGCTCGGCGCCGTCGAGCTCCGTCACCGCCTCAGCTTCCGGGGCGCGGCGACGGTGGCGGCGGCGCTGGGCCTCGCCATCCTGGCCGGTCTGCCGTCGCTCGCGGCGGGAGTGATCGCCTCGACGCTGCTGCTCGCCTTCGCCATGGCGGTCCTCTATCGCACGGGCGCCCGGCTCGTGCTGGCGACGCTGGCGGCTTCGGTCTGGGCGGCGCTGCTCGCAGCCATTCAGCTCCTCCCCTCGATCGAGTTGAATTTCCACAGCATCGCCCCGTTCCGGCCCGAGTGGCGCGGCGCCGGCGGCGGGATTCCGCTCCAGGCGCTGGTTTCGCTCGTGGCGCCGAATCACTACGGCATCTTCGACCTTGCGACCTACAGCGGGCCGTGGGAGCCGACCTTTCTGTACCTGTACTGCGGGCTGGCGGGCTTGGCGCTGGCGCTCGCCGCAGCGCTGGCGTGGTGGCGGCCCGAGGCGCGGCTGTTCGGACTGCTCGCCCTCGTAGCGGCGCTGGCGATGCTCGGCGACCAGACGCCGCTCGGGCGATGGGCCTACCGGGCGATGCCCGCCGCAATCCGCGCAGGGCTTCAGCCCGAGTTCCTCATGCCGAACTTTACGCTGAGTCTTGCGGTTCTGGCCGGGCTGGGGACCGCCTGGTGTCTCAAGCGCCCCGCGCTTCAGCGGCTGGCCGTCGCCTTGATGGCCGCGGAGTTGACGCTGGCCGGATCCGGCCGGCCGATGAACACCGCCTCGGTGGCCGCCGAACCCGGAGTGACCCGTGCCGCCTTTCATGGAAGCGAGGAACTGCTTCGGAAGCTCCGCTTGCTGGTCTATCAGGCCAAGC
>JBBIMZ010000005.1:0-12310 GCA_037444135.1 Solibacteraceae bacterium | reverse complement strand
GACGACACACCCCACTGGGGCATGACCGCGCCGCTCACCCGGCTCCCCACCGGAACCGGCTACGATCCGATGGCGCCCGCACGGGTGATCCGCGTGCGGCTGGCCTTCGCCCGGGGCGAGCGCTGGGGCGCGACCTACGCCGTTGAGGACTTGACTTCCCCGGTCCTGGATCTAACCAACATCCGCTATTTGCTCTCAAGGACGCCCGTTGAACCAAGCCGGCTCGAAGCCGCCAAGTTCCGCCACGTAGCCGATCTTCCAGGCCGCCGCGTCTACGAAAACCCCGACGTGCTGCCGCGCTTTTATCTGGTCGGACGCGTGCGCCCGGCGGGCGGCCCGGAAGAGGCCGCTCGGACGCTGCGCGACCCGGCGTTCGATCCGCGCCAGGAGGCCGTCGTCGAGGGGCGCCTCGCCATCGGCGGGGGCAAGGGCGGCCGCGTGATGCTCGTCTTTTACCGGGAGAACGCCTTCGGGCTCGAAGTGGAAACTCCGCAGCCGGCTTTCCTGGTGACGTCGGAGACGCACTATCCGGGTTGGAAGGCGTGGGTGGACGGGCAAGAGGCACGGCTTTTCTACACCAACGTCGCGTTTCGGGGGCTGGTGGTGCCCGCCGGACGCCACCGGGTAGTGATGGAGTTCCGGCCGGCCATCCCCTGGGTCGGGGCGGCGGTCAGCGCCCTGAGCCTTTGTACAGGGCTCCTGCTGGGGCTTCGACGGCGAGGCTGAATCCGGGCGGGGCGGCAGGCGCGGGATCGTCCGGCCGGCGCCGCAGCCAGACTAGCCAAGAGGTCTCCGCAGGAAGGCTCCCTTCAGTGACGACGTCGTGCTGAAGGCGGCGGCCCGCCACCGGAAGGTGGGCGCACGGCTGCTGGCTGAATTCGTCGTCGATTCGGTAGAAGATCTTCTGCGGCGGCAGGTCATACAGAGGCAGGTACAACGGCTGGAATTGCGGCAGCCACTGAGGGCGCCGCTGCTCGACGCGCCAGTAGCCAACCAGCAGGACCGCGATGGGCGCGGCAAGCCTCCAGCGCGAAGGCAGCAGCACGACCGTGGCGGCCAGCCCCACGCTGAGCAGCCAGGGGATTTCCGATTCTCTGCGAAGAACCAACCAGACGCGGCTGGCACCGTGCAGCGCCACGAGCGCCCACACAACCGGCAGAGGCGCGCGCCGGGCGACCAGGAAGGCGGCAAGGGACAGCTCGGCGACGAGCAACGCGCCCTCCACATACCGCAAGCTGTTCAGATCGTGCAGCACGAAGGCCAGATCCGAAGGGTAGCCGCTGGCGCTGTAAATCGAGCGGACATAGACGCCCCAGACGATGAGTTGATACAGTGCCAGGGCGAGCGGCAGTGGGGCGACCTGCCGGCCCCGAAACCACCGGACGAACGCGAGCAGGCAAATCACGGCGCTGCCGGCCAGGATGGCCGCGAGCACCGCCGGAAACAACGCCCCGGCCGGAGAAATCCCGCCGGGCGGCCAGAAGAACGCTCGCCACAGGCGCGGATCGCCAAGATTGTGAAGAATCGTGGAATAGGAAAGATCGGCGCGGCCGGGCAGGCGCCAGAAAAGCAGATGAATTTCGAATGGGTAGAAGGGATTGCCGTAACTCAAAATGTTGCGGACATAGTAAATTCCGGCGGTGGCTAGCCAGGCGGCGGTCACCGCCGCCGCCAGCCGCAGTGAGCCCCGCCCGGCCGCCAGGGCCACGGCCGCCCCGGCGGCGACGAGCACCGGTCCGCTGAACTTCACGGACAGGAAGATCACGGCGAGAGCGAGCAGAACCGGGTCGGTAGGGCGTGCGGCTCGCTTGGCGGCGCGGGCGGCCAAGAGCGCGGCGGCGACCTGACCGGCCGCATGAAGCATGTCGTTCTTGATGGTCGACACTCCCGACGGCCCCGTCCAAAGGTGGGGAAAGCTAAGCGTCATCCCGAGCAATCCGGCGCTGAGCCGCGCGGGGAGCTCGAGCTGGCGGGCGAGCAGGAAAATGAGCAAGCCCACGAGGGCGACCGCCTTGAGCGACTGGAACCAGAGAAAACCGTCCGTCCGGCCGATGACGAGCGCCGGCAAGTAAGTCAATTCCCAGAACGGAACGTAGTTGTAGGCGAACTCGAACGGCGTCGTCCGGTTCCGGTACCAACCCAGCACGTAGTGCAGGTTGTAAAGCGAGTCGATCTCTTCGACGGGCCGTACAGCAGCGGTCACCAGGAGCGAAAACAACCCGGCCGCGCAGGCGAGCGACCACCGGCGGCCGCCGAGGGACGGCAGCGGCGCCCGGCGCGCGGTCAGAAGCAAGCCGGCGGCCGCCAGTCCCAGGTAAGCGGCCGGAGAGTTAGCGTGAAGGAACGTCAGCGCCGCGGCGGCGACTCCGGCAGCCGCGATATCGAGGGCGACGAGCAGCGCCAGGCGCTCTCCAAGCGGGGCGAGTCCGCCCAGCGGCAACCAGCAGGCCGCGGCGAGCCCGGCTTCCCAGAGGAGTACTCCGGCGGCCCGTGGAAGCGCCTCGAGCGGCACGGCGCACCCCTAGTTTTGCTTGACGCTGACCTCGCGGAAGTAGACCGTCGAGCGTTCGTCGTGGTTTTGCAGGCCGATGTAACCCTGGTCGGGCCGCGGGCCGCGCACCGGCTCATACCAGGCCTTCCGCGGCGGCGTCGGCTGATCCCCGCGGAATTCGGTCACCTTGATCCCGTTGAGGATCACGATCGTCGTCCCGCCCTCGAGCACAATGTCCATCGTGTTCCACTCGCCGGGCGGCAAGGAGGGCCGGGCCAGCACTTTGCTCAGCGAGTAAAGCGATCCGGTGGCGTGCCATTCGTCCCCGCCGTCGCCGGCAATCTGGACTTCATAGCCGTTGTGGACGGCGTACCAGGGATCCGGAGGCGGCTCGGGCAAGCGGATGATGACGCCGGAATTGGCGCGCGCGGAGGCTAGTTTGAAAACCACTCGCAAAGTCGCATTGCCGAACTTTTCGCGGGCATAGTAGAGCAGCCCCATGCCGCCCTCGGTTTTCATCGCGCCGTCCTCGACGACGAACCGGCCCGGGCCGACCATCTTCCAGCCGGACAGGTCCCGGCCGTTGAACAGCGGCCGCCAGTCGCCCGCCGCGAGCGCCGACGAAGCCAGGAGAACGAGCAGTGCCTTCATCATGGGAAAACCCTGTTCATTCTACTCGGAAGCGGACGCCGCTGTGGGAGGATGGAGGACGATGCCACGCGCTTTCTGGCTGCGGATCCGGCCGGAAGCGGCCACCGGCGGCGGTTACCGGATCACGCGCGTCGGCGCGTACTATCTGCTCACGGTCGTGGTGGTGGCGCTGGCGGCGTTCCTTTCCGGGAACAATCTGCTGTTTCTGCTGCTGGCGGCGATGCTGGCCGCGCTGGTGATCTCCGGACTTGTCAGCCGGCTGAACCTCGCGGGCCTGGAACTCGATTTCCATCTGCCGGAGCGCATCACGGCGCGGCGGCCGGTCGGGGCCAGGATCTGGGTGCGCAACGCCAAGTGGCTGCTGCCCTCCTTCTCGGTTCACCTGAGCGGGATCCCGCCGAGTGTGTTCTCTTCCGGGCTGTATTTTCCGATGATCCCGGCCCGGTCGCGCGTCGAGGAGACCGTCAGCGTGACGTTCGGCCGCCGCGGCGTGCACCAGGAGAAGAGCTTTCGCTTCTCCACCCGCTTCCCGTTCGGCTTCACCGAGCGTTGGATTCACGTGCGGCTCTTGCGCCGGGCGTTGGTCTATCCGTGCCTGGAACCGCAGCCGGGCTTCGAGGAGCTGGCCGGGCAAGTCCGGGGAGAACTGGAGGCGCAGCGGCGCGCCCGGGGGCATGATTTTTACCGCATCCGGCCCTACGAGCCGCTCGAGAGCGCCCGCCACGTCGACTGGAAGGCCACGGCCCACACGGGCGAGTTGCAGGTCCGTGAATTCGCGCGCGAGCAGGAGCCGCTGGTGGAGATCGTCCTGGACCTCGATGCCGGCGCGGCGGAGTCGGACTGGTTCGAGAAGGCCGTCGAATGCTGCGCCTATCTCGCCTGGCGCATGCTGTGGCGCGAAGCGCGCGTTCGCTTCCGCACGCAGGAGCGCGACATCGCCGTACCGGCCGAAGGCGACGTCTATACTATTCTGGAGTATCTGGCGCGGGTTGCGCCGCAGCCGGGCATAGGGGCAATCGAACCGCGTGACGAGGACGCATACTCGGTGGTCTTCACGTGTCACCGCGAGCGTTTCGAGCCGGCGAGCCGGCAGAACGCTCTGGTGCTGGGTCCCGATAGTCCTCTGTTCGAGCGCCGGCGCGCAGAACCGGATCGAGCCTGTGCGGACCTCGATCACCGTGGTCGAGAAGCTGGCGGCGGAGACGCCGACGCCGGTGACAACCGCCGACTCGGCAGAGATCGCCAAGATCGCCGGCGTCAATCTTGACGACCGCCTGCGCATCCTGCCCGGCTTTTCCCTGTTTCGCCGCTCCTCGAGCCTGGTGGCGCATCCCACGACCCAGGGGGTCTCCCTTCGCGGCATCGGTCCGACCGGAGCGAGCCGGACGCTGGTGCGGTGGGATGGCGTGCCGGTGAACGACCCGTTCGGCGGTTGGGTCCAATGGACACGCTTCGCCCCGGAGGAGATCGGGCGCGTGGAAGTGTCGCGCAGCGCTTCGACCAGCGTATTCGGAGACCGCGCCCTGGGCGGCGTCATTTCGCTGTTTTCCGAGGAGGTCAGCCGCAGTCACTTTCGGGGCGGCTATGAAGTGGGCAACCGGAACAGCCACCTGGCCTCGGCGGGTCTGGCGCACTTGGGCCGCCGGTATGCGATTTCGGCGCGGAGCCGCGCCTTCACCACCGGAGGCTACTTCATCGTCCCGGAAGAAGTCCGCGGCGTCGTGGACCGCAAAGCATATGTCCGTTTCCTCACCGGCGAGACCCGTCTGGACTTGCTCGGCGGCGAGCAGCGGTTGTTCCTGAAGCTGGATGCGCTGGCCGAAGAGCGCGGCAATGGCACGGCCTTGCAGACCAACTCGACCACGCTCGGCAACCTCGCTGCGCACTACGCGCGAGAGACCGGGCGGAACGGAATCAGCGTACTCGGCTACCACGCGCGGGAGGAGTTTCGAAGCCTGTTTTCGTCGGTGGCCGCCGGCCGCGGCGCCGAGCAGCTCACGACGATCCAGAGTGTGCCGGCGGAAGCTGCCGGCGGGGCCGCCATGTGGCGGTCGGGGCACACGGGATGGAACTGGCTGGTGGGCGCGGATGTGCATCGCGTCGAAGGCTTCAGCAAAGAGACCGTTGCTGCGACTGGAGCGCGTCGCTCCGGCGGCGGCACTCAGCTCCAGCACGGCTATTTCGCGCAGGCGGACTTTGCCTCCGGGCCCGCGCGCCTCTTCGGCGGTCTGCGCTATCACTTTGCCGGAGGCGGCGAGCGGTTTTTGAGTCCCAGCGCCGGGCTGGCGGGCGGACTCGGTCCCCTGCGTCTGCGCGGATCCGTCTACCGGAGCTTTCGCGCGCCGACGCTCAACGAGCTCTACCGCGAATTCCGGACCGGCAACGTCCTGACGCGAGCCAACCCCGCTCTGGCGCCGGAGTCGCTCTTCGGCGTTGAGGCGGGCGCCGACTGGACCGGCGAATCGACCCGCATCAGCGTCACCGCCTACCGAAATTCGCTCGACGATCTGATCACCAACGTGACGCTGAGCGCCGCCCCGAGCTTGATCGTGCGGCAGCGCCAGAATGCCGACCGCGCGTTGACGCGCGGCCTCGAGGTGGAGCTCAGGAGGCGCTGGGGCCGGTTCACGGGCGAAGCCGCCTACCTGCTGGCCGACTCGCGCTTCCGCTCCGGGGCGCGCGTCCCCCAGGTCCCGAAACATCAAGGGTCGGCGCAACTGGCTTACACGGGCCGGAACCTGCTGCTCGCCGCCGGCGTCCGGAGCTATTCATTTCAGTTCGAAGACGACGCCAACTCGTTCGTGCTGCCGGGATTCGCCTCCGCCCACGCGGCCGCGCGGCGCCGTCTGCGGCAGGAGCTGTTCGCCGTCGCCGAAATCGAAAATCTGCTGAACCGGCGCTACCTGGTCGGTTTTACCCCGACTCCGCAAACGGGCTCGCCGCGGCTGTGGCGCGTGGGCTTGCGCTGGGAAGGCGGGCGGTAGCGGCCGCTACCTTCGCCGAAATACCAGCTCGACCAGCGAGTGAGGCGGGAACGTAAACGCCAGCGTCTCCCCGTCCGCGCGCACCTCGCCGCTCACCAGCCGGACCCGCTCGGGCTCCACGAGCGAGTTCTGCGCCATGTAGCTTTCCGCGGCGAGCGTGCGCGTCCGAACCGGCCCGACGAACGGGAAGCCCTGAACCGAGATGGCGCTGGTGAGCGGCTGATCCGCACTGCGGTTGAGGACGATCAGCGTCAATTCCTCCCCACCAGCATCGACCAGCGCCACCGGATCGAGCAGCGGCGCGGCGGCGCCCCGCGTGTCCCGCAGGTACTTGCCCGGCGACCGGTAGTGCGGCGTGCGAACCTTCAACCGCACCGGATAGACGCCGGATTGCGTCCCGTAAAGCAGCGATGCGTAGTGCACCGGCGTGGCATAGACGATCTCTTTCTGCTTGCGGAGCCCCCCGGCGTGGTTGACCAGCGCGCTGTGCGTAATCATCTCGACGAGACCGCCTTCGCGGATCGCCGTATGGATCAGCCCGGCAAGAAACAACGACTCGGCGTGAGTGGTATTGTTCGGCAGCGTCGACCGCCGCGTGAAGAGCTGCGCTTCCGTGATGGCGATGCTCGGCTCCAGGCCGGCCTTCCGCATCAGCTCGCCCAGTCCGTGCAACTTGGCGCGAAGGCTGACCGGATAGGCCATCAACTCCTCGAAGACCTCGCGGGCGCCGGCCTCCGGAGGAATTCCGCCGCCTGGGAGTTCGTGAATGGCCAGGGTGCGCACCGCGGCGCCGTTGCGCGCCACCAGCGGCGCCGCCCACTTCTCGTTCTGGCCGATCGCCAGAAAGTGAATTCGCGGATCGACGGCGCGCATCGCCTCATAGAAGGCGGCATAGCGCTCGGCATACTCTTCGGCCGTGCAGTGGCCGATCTGCCAGTTGCCGTACAGCTCGTTGCCGATCTCCCACAACTTGACGTTGTAAGGCTCGGGATGGCCGTGGCGGGCGCGCAGGGCGCCGTAACGCGAATTGACCGGCCCGTTGGCGTACTCGACCCAGGCCGCGGCTTCCTGAGCCGTACCATTGCCCGCATTGACGCAGATGAGCGGCTCGCAGCCGACGAGCCGGCAGAGCGTCATGTACTCATCGGTGCCGACGTGGTTCGGCTCGAAGTCCCCCCAGGCGGGATTGCGGCGCGTCGGCCGGCGCTCGACCGGTCCGACGCCGTCCTCCCAGTGATAGCCGGAGACGAAATTGCCGCCGGGAAAGCGCAGCAGCGGCAAACGCGTCTCGCGGAGCATGCGGATGATGTCGGGATCGAAGCCTTCCACGTGATCGGCCGGGAAGAGCGTGATCTGATCCAGCCAGACCGCGCCCGGAGCGGTGAGTTCGATGCGGAACAGCAGCGGAGTGCCTTTGGCGACCGCGCCGGGACGGACCGCCAGCTCGAGGCGGTGGCGGCGCCAGTCCGGCGTGTCGACGGCCAGCTCCCGCGCCGCGAGCGGGCCGCCCGCAGCATACACGCCGAGGCGCAGCCGGGCCGAACCCCGAGCGTACAGCTGAAGCTGATAAGTGCTCGCGCGGTGCAGGGGGAGGAAGACCGGTTGCTCGATCCCGGCGCCTCCCGCTAGGGAGGCCGCGGAGATTTTTTGACACCGCTCTGAGTTGAAGGCGCCCGTTTCGACAGCATACTCCGCGGTGGCGCCGCCCCAGGGCAGCCACCACGGAGCGACACCTCCGCCGGGCGAATCGGCGATCCGCAGCGCGGGAAACTCGTCCGGAAAGCCGCCGCGCCGGAACCACTCCGGGATGCGCTTCCAGCCGTCGCCGAGCAGCTCCCAGGATTCGAAGCCGGGATTTTTCAAGATCTGCGCCCACAGGCCGTTGTAAACGTTCCACCAGAGGTGTTCGGTGAATTTGCCGTAAAGATAGCGGGACACGGGCCGCGCCGCGCGCTCCTGGGCGCGGATTTCGATACGGGTGTCAGCGGATGGAGCCTCTTCGAACTCGACCAGCGGCTGAGCGGCGGCGAGCCTGCTGATTCCAATGAACAGGGCGGTGGCGGCGCAGCGGTGCATGGGGCGGCCTCGATCCTAGTATGTCAGCCTGCCGTGATGTGCGCGCCGCCCGCCGCCCGGCCGGAATCTACTTCCACTCCCAGACGGATTCGGTCGAGTTGTCTTCGGCGTCGGTTTCGAACTCGAAGACGCCGACGACGCCGCTGAGGCGCGCCAGGTCGTTCGTGGCGTTCTGGTAATAGATCGCTCCCCGCCAGCTCACGCCCCCGGCGGGCTTGAATTTTCCGATGCCCTGGCCGATCCAGGTAGCCTGGCCTCCCCCTGCCGACATCAAGACCCCCTGGCCGGATCCGCACAGAAACCCCCCGGCCGCCGGCGCGGAAGAGTAAGTTCCCCTCTCCCTGTATTCGGCGCCAACAATCGTGCCGCTGCCTTGAAACGACACCTCCACCGTCGCAGCGCCGTGGTCGACCGACACCACGCGGTAAGCAGTCACTTTGCCCCGGCCTTGGCCGAGCATTTCACCCAGCATGGAATTTCCCCTCCTTCGTGTGGCGCGCTCAGCGCGCGGCTTCACTATAGCACAGCGGGCGGCCGGCAGACCGGCTAGGATAACTCTCAGTATGGTGACCGCCGAGAGGCTCGCCGGCCGCACGCGATCTCTGGCCCCCACGGCCGTCAATTCGATCCTCGCCGAAGTCCGCGAGCTCCGCCGCCAGGGGCGCTCGCCCATCTCGCTGATGCGCGGCGAGCCTGACTTTGCAACGCCGGCGCACATCGTCGAAGCCGCCTGCCGCGCCTTGCGCGATGGCCGCACCGGCTATCCGGACAACCGGGGCGAGCCCGCGCTGCGCCAGGCCGTGGCTGAAAGACTCGAGCGGGACGCCGGCCTGCGCTTCGATCCGGATACGGAAGTCCTCATTACGAGCGGCGCAACCTTCGGCATCTACGCGGCGTTGATGGCGACGTTGAACGAGGGCGAGGAAGTTCTGCTGCCGGATCCCATCTATGACGCCTATCTTTCTCCGATTCGCCTGGCGGGAGGCCGCCCGCGCCCGGTGCGCGCCGGCATCGAGGACGGGCGCTTCCGCCTCGGCGTCGAGGCGCTCGAGGCGGCCTGGACGCCCGCTTGCCGGCTCCTGCTGCTCAACACGCCCTGGAATCCCACCGGCACGGTCTTCACGCGCGAGGAGCTGGTTACCATCACGGAGTTCTGCGAACGCCGCCGCCTGCTGCTCGTCAGCGACGAAATCTACGAGGCCATCACGTACGACGGCCGCCGGCACGTCTCGCCGGCGTCGCTGTCGGAGGCGGCCCGGGCCCGCACGGTGATCGTCAACAGCTTCTCGAAGACGTACGCCATGACGGGCTGGCGCGTCGGCTACTGCGCCGCTCCGCGCCCCATGATCGACGCCATGTATCTTGTGCTCCAGCAATCCAGCCGCGGCCCGGCCACCTTCGTGCAGGATGCGGCCGCCGCGGCGTTGCGCGGGCCGCAGGATTGCGTCGGGCGGATGCTCGAGGAATACGCGCGGCGCCGGACGCAAGTCCTGGAGACGCTCCGGAACGTGCCCGGAGCCGGCGTGCTGGCGCCCGAAGGAGGCTTCTTCGCCATGGTGGATGTGCGCGCCTTCGGCGCCCCGTCAAACGAGATCCGCCGGCGGCTGCTGTGCGATCACGAGGTCGTGGTGGTGCACGGCGCCGCCTACGGCGCCGGCGGCGAAGGCGCGCTCCGGGTTTCCTTCGCCGGCGGCGGCGACAATCTGATCCGCGGGTTGGCCCGCCTGCGCGACGGCCTTACGGCCTTGCGATCCCGCGCGCACTCGAGCGGATGAAGCGCACCAAGTGCAGCGTGTGTTCGGTGGGGATCTCGGTCTCGATCCGCCGTAGCGCCTCCTCGAGCTTCAGCCCGGATTTGTAAAGCAGCCGGAAGGCCGTCTTCAGCGGCGAGATCTCGGCCTGGGTGAAGCCGGCGCGCTTCAGGCCGACCAGATTCAGCCCGATGGGGGCCACGTTGAACTCCGAGTAAAGAAAGAAGGGCGGCACGTCGGCATTCACGCGCGTGTTGCCGCCGATCATCGCCAGACGCCCGATCTTGGAGAACTGGTGAATGACCACTCCGCCCGAGATGAAGGCCTGGTCTTCGATTTCGACATAGCCTGCAACCAGCGCGCAACTGGCAATGACGTTGCCGTTGCCCACGCGGCAATTGTGGGCGATATGGCCGGACGTCATGATGTAGTTGTCATCGCCGATCACCGTTTCCGACTCCGGTTCGGTGCCGCGCGAGATGGTGTAATGCTCGCGGATCTTGTTGCCGCTGCCGATGCGCAGGTAGCTGCGTTCGCCCCGAAACGCCTTGTCGAGCGGAGCGGTGCCCAGGACGGTTCCGGCGGAGATCTGGTTGCGGTCCCCCATGGAAGTCCAGCGCTTCACATAAACGTACGGCTCGAGCAGGCAATCGGCGCCGATGCGAACGTCCCGCTCGATGACGCAGAATTCGCCGATGCGCGTGCGCGGACCGATGATCGCCTCCGGGTCGATGCGCGCCGTGGGGGCGACGCTGGCCGAGGGGTCCACGGGCATAACTTTGTATGATACAAACAGCCGGTGATGAACCCTTTGCGCGCTAGAGAACTGGCGGAGCGGCTTGGAGGCGAACTCGAAGGGGACGGCGAGCGCGAGATCACCGGCGTGGCGGCGATCGAAGCGGCCGGTCCGCAGGAGCTGGCCTTCGCCGCCGGCCGGAAGGCCGTCGAGCTGGCGCGAGCCTCGGCCGCGGGCTGCTTACTGGTTTCCCGGGATTTCCCCGCCGCCGAGGGCCGGTGCCTGATCCGCGTGGCGGATCCCCGGGGCGCCTTCGCCCGCGCCGTGCGCTGGTTTTTCCCGGAGCGCGAACCAGCGCCCGGCATCCATCCGACGGCCGTCATCGCTCCCGGCGCGGTCCTGGGCGAACGCGTCGCCATCGGCCCGCACGTGGTCATCGGCGAGGGCGCGCGGGTCGGCGGCGGCACTCTCATCTCGGCGGGCTGCTACGTGGGGCGCGACAGCTCGATCGGGGAGCGTTGCCGGCTTCACCCCAATGTCACCGTCTACGACGGCGTCACCATCGGCGACCGCGTGATCATTCACGCGGGCGCCGTCATCGGCGCCGACGGCTTCGGCTTCGTGCGCGCCGGGGACGGCTACGAAAAGTTTCCCCAGGTCGGCCGCGTCGAGATCGGCAGCGATGTCGAGATCGGCGCTAACTGCTGCATCGACCGCGCCGCCCTGGGCGTCACCTCGATCGGCGACGGCACCAAACTCGACAACATGGTGCACGTCGCACACAACTGCCGCATCGGCCGGCACGTGGTGGTGGCGGCGCAGACCGGCTTTTCGGGCGGCGTCGTCGTCGGCGATTACGCCGTGATCGGCGGGCAGGTCGGCATCGGCGACAAAGCCAGGATCGAACCCCGCGCCGTGCTCGGCTCCGGCTGCGGCGTGCTCACTTCGAAGGTGGTCCGCTCCGGCCAGGTCGTCTGGGGCACGCCCGCCCGGCCGCTCAAGGAGCATCTGGAGATGCTGGCCAATCTCAGCCGGCTGCCGCGCCTGCGCGAGGAAGTGGCCGAGCTCCGGCGGCGCCTGGAAGCCCTCAAGGACAAGAAATGATTCTCTGCGTCGGCGGACAAGGCCGAAAGGTCGGCAAGACCTCGCTGGTGACTGCGCTGATCCGGGCTCTGCCCGGGGCAGCTTGGACGGCGGTGAAGATCAGCCCGCACACGCATGCCGCCACGCCCGGCGGCGGCCCGGTCGTCCGCGAGCAAGCCCGCGCCGACTCGACTGACAGCGGGCGCTTTCTGGCGGCGGGAGCGGCCCGCGCCTACCTGATCGAAGCGGAAGGTGATGCGCTCTCGCAGGTTATGCCCGCGCTCGGCGCCATCTGCGGCTCGGCCGAAAACCTGATCGTTGAATCGAGCAGCCTTGCGGCTTGGATCCGACCGGACTTGTATCTGATGGTCGTCGATCCGGCGGCGGGCGATTGGAAACCCGCAGCGCGGGCGCGGGCGGAAGCCGCCGACGCCTTCGTGCTCGTCGATCGGGGACCGGCGGCCGGCGATCCCGGCTTGCCCCCGTCCAAACCGTGTTTCCCGGGTCGCGCCCCGGGATCCCTCTCCCCGGAGCGCGG
>JBBIMZ010000004.1:0-21406 GCA_037444135.1 Solibacteraceae bacterium | reverse complement strand
CGCGCTCGAGCAGCGCCTGGCGGACCCGCTCGGCGTAGGAGTCCCAGAGCGTCCTCGACTCCCCGACCTCCCGATCCCCGGCCAGCCAGCGTTCCCGCACATTGTTGTGGAACACTTCGGTGCCTTCGCTCAAGCTCGTCCGGTAGGCCAGATACAGGTTCGGAAGCAGCGCCGGATCCAGACGCTCATAGCGCCCGTAACCCCGCGTCTCCATCAAGTGGCGGTCGAAATCCATATACACGAGTCCTTCGTAGGCCTGGATGACGCGGTCCTGCGGGCCCGCCGGCACCCCCAGCTCCTGGGTCTCGGTCTCCAGCGCCAGCTTCGCCTGGATCGGCAGCGGAATCTCGACGCCGAAGTACTGGCACAGCGCCCGCAGCGCCGCCGTGATAATCGAACTCGACCCCCCCATGCCGAGCCGCAGCGGGATCGTACTCTCGTACTCGATCGTGAAGTTTCGGTTCTCCAATGGAATCTGCATCTCGCGGCAGTAATCGATGAACCGCACCAGCAGCGCCTGGATGATCCGGATGCCGCCGTAGTAGCCCCGCCAGCGCGTCGTCCGGTAGAGATCCTCCAGGCTTTCGAAGATCGGCATGTCCGCCTTCGACGGTTTGATCTCCAGGCGCGCGCTGGGATAGAGTAGAACTCGTGCGCGAAAATTGCGCACGATGAGCGCGATCGTTTTGCCGTAGTAACCGTCGCTCGGATTGCCCAGCAGTCCTGCCCGGGCGTAGGCGTAAGTCTCGATCATGGCGTTCGAGCGGATCTCGCCTATTTATAGCACATGCGCGCCGTAGTCCAGAGAGTCTCGCGTGCTTCTGTGGCCGTCGACGGGAAAGTCGTGGGCCGCATCGGCCGGGGCCTGCTCGTCTTACTGGGCGTCGGCCGGGACGATGCCCCGGCCGACGCCGATTACCTGGTCGACAAGACGATCGGGCTACGCGTCTTCCCCGACGAACAGGGAAGAATGAACCTTGATCTGTTCCAGGTTGGCGGCAGCCTCCTCGTCGTTTCCCAGTTCACCTTATTCGGAGATTGCCGCCGCGGCAGAAGGCCCAGCTTCGATCAGGCGGCCGAGCCGGCAAAGGCCAGGGCGCTCTACGAGTACTTTGTCGAGCGCGCCCGCGCGCGGGGCGCCCCCGTCGAGACCGGAGAATTTCAGGCCTCCATGGCTGTGGAGCTGGTCAACGACGGCCCGGTCACCTTGCTGTTTGACTCCAAGAAGCTTTTCTGACGGCGCCCGAGCGGCCCCGGCGGAAATTTTTTGCCTTCCCCACTTGTGTTTAGGCCTCATCTTGTAAGATACTCTAACTTGAGTCACCCTTCGGTGGTGACAGACATTGGGAGAGTACATGCCACGAACTTCTCGAAACATTCAGGACACCGCACTTCTCCAGGCTGCGCTGCAGGGCTTGGAACTCCAACGGCAAAGAATCGAAGAGCAGATCAATGAGGTAAAGGCCCGCCTTGGCCGCCCTGGCGCCGTCAAAACTGGTCGGGGGGGACGGCGGCCGCTGAGCGCCGCGGCCCGCAAGCGGATCGCGGCCGCGCAGAAAAGGCGCTGGGCTGAGTATCGGAAGCAGCAGCAACAGCAGCAGTCTTAGCGCCGCGGCCTCCGAAAACCACGCAAAGCGCGCCGGCATCGCCGGCGACCGGATGAGCCGCCGGGGGTGTCCCTTGACCTCTCGGTTGCTTTCGCCGGGAGAAGTGGTTCGGCCGCTTAGCGCTCTGGTGTCGAAGGTAAGTGAGGGGCGGCGGCCGCGCGGCCGGCTTCCCAGCCGAATCGCTCGATGATTTCCTCGACCGGGCCGTCGGCGACAATCGTGCCGGACTGGAAAAAGACGGCGCGCCCGGCAAGAGCTCGGGCAAGCGCGGCGTCGTGCGTCACGACGATCTTGGCTTGCGGCAGCGCGCGCAGCAACCAGACCAGTTGGCGCTGGCCGGGCGGATCCAGGTAAGTCGTCGGTTCATCCAATACCAGGATCTCCGGTTCCATGCTCAAAACGCCCGCCAGGGCCACGCGCCGCTTCTCGCCGGCGCTGAGGTGGTAGGGCGCTTTGTCGCGGGCGTGCGTCATGCCCACCTGTTCGAGCGCCCGCAAGGCGCGCTCAAGGGCCGCTGGCGGAGGCGCGCCGGAGCTCAGCGGCCCGAACATGACGTCTTCGAGCACCGAAGGCATAAAGAGCTGTTCGTCGGGATCCTGAAACAACAGCCCCACCTTGCGGCGGATCGCGGCCAGGTTGTGTTTCTCCACCCGCAGGCCGCAGACGGTGATCTCGCCCGAGCCGGCCAGCAGCCCGTTCAGATGCAGCGTAAACGTCGTCTTGCCTGAGCCGTTCGGCCCCAGCAGCGCCACCGTCTCGCCGGGATAAAGACGGAAGTGAACATCCTTGAGTGCCGGAGTGCCGTCCTCATAGCGGAAACTCAGCCCCTGGACTTCGATCAGAGGCGCCGTCACCATGCCGTCCACACCCGAAACCGCACCGCCAGCACAATGGCTGCCGTGCCGGCCAGAGCCGCGGCATCCCGCGCGCGAAATTCAAGCGGCCGCATCGCCGCGAGGCGCCCTTGAAATCCCCGCGCGAGCATCGCCCGATGGATCGCTTCCGCTCTGCGGTAGGATCGGGCGAACAGAACGGCGACCAAACCGGCGGCCGCGCGCAGGCGCACGCGGCGGGGCGCCTGCCCGAAACCGCCTCGGGCGACGGCCGCCTGGCGCATGTGTTGCCCCTGTTCGGAAATGACGAACAGGTAGCGGTAAAGAAACTGCGCTACAAGAACGAACATGCGCGGCATCCCCAGCCGTTCGAGACCGTGGAGCAGTCCCGGCAGCGGCGTCGTGCCCACCAGCACCAGCGCGACAACGGCCGAGTAGTAGCTCTTGAGCAACAGCGACGCCGCGCGGCCGCTCTGGCCCTCCAGGAGACTGAACAGGGCGGCCAAGGCCGAGAAAGGCAGCACTGCGGCGGCTCGGGCGGCCACACCGGCGGCGGGCAGGCGCGCCAGAGCCGCCAGCGCCGCCAGCAAGCCCGCGTACGCGGCGGCTTCAAGGGGCGCCATCGTAGGCGCCGACCCCAGAGCGGCGAGGAAAACCAGCGCCGCCAGTAGTTTGCACCGGGGATCCAGCGCGTGCAGGACGCTGCGGCGGCGCGTCCATTGCTCCACGACGACGTGGTGCATTCAGACTCTCCGCTTGCGCAGCCAGTGACCCAGCAGAGCGCCCGCAAACAACACCACGGCCACGCCCGCCAGGCCGGCCGCCGCCTCCGCCAACCACGGTGGATCCACGAGCGGCAGCCGGTAATCCGGCAACGGGCTCCCGAGCCACTGGCGCGTCCGGTCGCCGAGGCCCATCTGCTCGATCAGCCGCTCCAGCGAGTCCGGATGAGAAGCGGCCAGCAGCGCCCCGGCGGTCGCCAGCAGGAGAGCGGCCAGCAGCAACGCGGCCAGCGCCGGCCGGGCCGCCGTCTGCGGAGCGCGCACCCATCCCGGGTTCAATCTCTCCAGCGCGCCGACGACGGCCACCGTCAGACCTCCTTCGACGGCCGCCGTCAGCGCGAACAGGCCCATCGCGATCAGGAGCGGCGCCGGTGGAATGGCAAGGCCGGACAAGACCAGTTCGGCGAGCGCCAGGCAGGCCGCCACCAGCACCGACAGCGCCGCGCCGGCGAATACGGCGGCGCTCCGGAACTGTCCCCGGCCGAAATGCCGGTAACACAGGTGCGCCACGAGCACCCCGGCCAGCGCCATGTTGAAGACGTTGGCGCCCAGCGCCAGAACGCCTCCGTCTTGAAAGATCAACGCCTGCAGCGCCAGCACCGCCGTCATGACCATGGCGGCCGCCGCCGGTCCCAGCGTGAAGGTCAGCAGCCCGGCGCCCATCAGGTGACCGCTGGCGCCCGGCGCCACCGGGAAGTTGACCATCTGCGCCGCGAACACGAACGCCCCCATCACGCCGAGCCGCGGCACGGCAGCCTCGGACATCTCGCGCTGCGCGCGCCGCGCCAGCCAGCCGATCGCAGGCACGCCCACCGCATCCAGCCCCAGCCACACCGGAGCCGGTGGTAATGTGCCTCGATCCCGCACCCAAGGTAGCACCATTCGTTGGTTTCGGGCGTTCCGGCGCCCCCCCCCCCCGGCACCCTCTTGCCCTTACGGCGCGCTGCGTCCCGATTCGCGACAGCGTTCGGCCCGACCAAGCGCCGCGACCGGAGGGAACTCTACCGTCACGTCTCGAAGGGACTTGAAATTCCGAACCCGCAAGCGCTTGAGCATCTCGATCTACCCCCGGCCGCCACAGCCCGCAGCTTCGGCGCCCGGAGCGGATCGCCCCGGGCAAGGCGTGGCCGTCGCGCGTCCGCGACGCCGCACCGCAGCCCGGCTTCAAAGCTTGTACTTATCGTAGTCGAACGGCTCGTCGGCCAGATGCAGCGTCTCGCCCGCTTGCCGCATGTAGGGGCTCCGGAGCGGCGTGCGCGGAAAATCGGTCAGCTTGCGCGCCACGGCCCGCCCGTCGATCCACTCGTAGACAGGAATCTCCCACGGGTTGAACGTGTCGCTCAGGCCGCGCTCTTTGGCCACCCGGTAGACGTGGACGTTGCCCGGCTCGTGGCCGGCCAGCCACAGGCCGATGACGTCGAGGCGGAACTTGTCCTTGCTGAACAGCACTAAGTTGGTCAGATAGTCCTGGCCGACGTGAAAGCCGTCCCCGTCGCGGCCGTAAATGCCCTCGATCATCGCCAGGCCCGTCTTGAGCACACTCTGGTTGTCGCACGTCTTCTGGCACCAGATCTCGTGCGCCAGCGGATCGGGATAGCTGCCCTTGGCCGGCTGGTCGTAGCGGTAGTAGCCCATCTTCCGGTGGCTTTCGAAGTAGCGCAACACGCGCGCCTCGACGTCCGCACAGACGCCGCTCTTGACCACCGGCGGCGCCCCCGTCACCATCGACCAGCCCGGACAGAAGCGCACATAGGGCGTCACCACCAGCCCTTGTTCGTTCTTCACCGACTGCGTCAGGCACATGCCGTGCGCCTTCCACTTGGCGATGTTCAGCAGCCAGGTGTCGGGCGCGTTCACCGGCCAGTAATGCGGAATGCGCTTGTAGACGACCGCGTCCGGAACCTCGCTCCAGACGATCTCCTCGCTGCGATGGAAGGCCGCCGGCCGGATCTCCGGGTCGTTCATCTCGACGCCGTGGCGGTCGTTGATGTCCACAAAGCCGCGGTAGTTCCAGGCCCAGCGCAGGTTGGCTTCGACGAAGCTGAACTTGCGGACCCCGCGCTCCTCGAGCGCCATGAGGATGCCTTCGTAGAGGTCCGGATCCGTGCCCGTGCCCCAGTTCTCCACGTCCGGCCGCGTCCGCGACCGCACGCTCACCACGTTCGGCTTGAGCACCACGCGGTGCGTCACCGGAATGCCCGGCGTCTCCAGCGGAACGAAAATCTGCCGGCCGAGTTCCAGCCCCGCCTGGAGTTTCGAAGCCCGGTCCATCTTGTGCGGCACTTTCGTTCGGTGGATGAACACCGCCTTCGGGTTGGCCTCGATGAACGGATGTACGCCGAAGTAGCCGGCAGGGCGCGCGGCGGCCGCGCCCAGCGAGCCCAGAAATTCTCTCCGTGTCCAGATCATGGTTTCCCAGCCTCTAATTGAATCGTAACGAAGTGGCGCAGATCGCGCAGCTCGAATTCGGTCCGGTCCCCGCGTACGCGGGCGCCGAGCCGCACCGGCGCGGCGAGCTCCGGCGCCTCGAGCACGGCCTCGGAGAACGCGCCGTGAACCTCCACCAGCAGATCCGGCTCGTGGTCCCGCGGCCACCTGGTGCCATAGTCGACAAGCTCCAGCGAAAGCCCGCCCCCGTGGCGGCGGACCACGCCGATCACCGTATCGGCGTTCCACAAGCGGAGGTCGCGCTTTTTCCAGCCCAGCGCCTCCAGCACGTCGAGAGCGAACTCGTAGGCGTCCACCACCGGCTCCTGGTAGGCGACCAGCCGCCCTTTCCCCAGCTCGTAAGTGGTGCGGCCGTTGTTTTCTCGAACCGCCTTGCCGGTGCGCCCCTGCCACCACGGCCTTCCCCCCTCCGCCGCGGGCGCCGCCAGCAGCGTGCCGCCGGCCTTCACGTACGCCAGCAGGCGTTCTTCCTCCGCGCCGGTCAGCGTCACGTTGACCGCGACCGTCAGCCTGTAGCGCGCCGGATCGAGCTCGGGCAGGCGGCCGGCGGCAACGACGGCCGGCGTGGCGTTGGTCCGGTAAAGCAGATTCAGCACCTCGCCGCTCTCCTCGATCGAGCCGGCCACCGCCAGCACGCGCAAGCCCGGCGGCGAAGAGAACCGGCCGGCGTGACGCTCCAGGAAAGCCGCCGTCCGCCCCAGCGCCGCCCAGTCCTCCCGCGCGCGCGCCTCACCGGCCAGCAGATCGCGCCGGTAGCGCTCGGGCAACGACAGAATCACATTGCCGCCTGCCGCGCGCGCTTCGGCCAGCGCCACCTCGACGGTGTGATGTGGGACGAGGCGGTCCGGCGTCACGCCGGCGGACGCCTCGGGTCGGTAGCCCAGCAGAGCGGGCCGGTCCGGGAAGCGCGCACGGAGCCAGGCGTAGAGCCAGAGATTGGAGTCGATCCACGGCTCCTCCGTCGCCGAGGCCGTCGCCGGGTCGCGCGGCCTCACGCCCGGCCACTGGCCTTCGCGCAGCACGGCGTAAGCGGGAGCTACGTTCCAGGCGGCCTGCTCGGCCGTCAGGTACACCAGCTGCGGCGTCCCGGGCCGGCGCGACGCCAGACGCCGCGTCTCCGCCTCGCTCTCCCGCGCCTCGTACGCCAGCCCCGCAAAGCCCGCGGCCAGCGCCGCCTCCGCCTCCGCCTCGAGCGCGGCCAGGTCGCGCGAACCCCGGATCTCCGCGATCGCGGCCAGACCCGCTTGCCGGCAGGCTTCGAGCAACCCTGCGGCGTCTCCGGCGCCGAACGGTACCAGCAGCGCCCGGGCGCCGATCTGTTTGGCCAGCGGCGCCACGCGCGCATCGGCCTGCGGCCACCACAGCAGCACGTCTTGAGCCGGATTGAGAGCCAGGGCAGCCGCACAGCTCGCGGCGAGGAGCAGAGCAGCGCGCGGAAGCATCGATTCCGGTTCGATGATATCATCCAATTCGGTATGGGAGCAGAGATGTCCAGACGCAATCTCGTCGCGGCGCTGGCCGCAGCGCCGGTAGCCGATTCCGCCGCCCTTGGGGGCATCGTGCGGGCAGGTGACAGCTACGTACACGTCCGCAAGGTGCGCCTGTGGGAGAACACGCGGAAAGAATTCCGCGAAGCGCTCGAAGGCGGCGTGCTCAAAGGAGTCATCCTGCCCACCGGCAGTTGCGAGCAGCACAACGAGCACCTGGCGATGATTCACGACACCGCCTCTGTGACGCTGGTGGCCGAACAGATCGCCCTGGCGCTCTACCCGAGCGTGCTGGTGGCGCCGCCGGTCTCGGTCGGCATCTCGCCGCACTGGATGGACCGCAAGGGCACCTTGACGCTCAAGAAAGAGACGTTCCTGAACGTCGTCTTCGAGATCTGCGAGAGCTTGCAGATCCACGGCGTCAAAAACATCTGGATCCTGAACGGGCACGGCGGCAACGTCGCCCCGCTCAAGCAGGCCACCCCGGAGTTTGCCCGCAAGCTCGGCATCAACATCCAGTTCAACGCCTACTGGGACGCCTACACGCCGGAGATCATCCGCAAGTACATGGAAAGCAACAAAGCGCCGGGACACGCCGCCGAATTTGAAACCTCCTTCGCCATGGCGGCCTTTCCCGAGCGGATTCGCTGGGAGGGCGTCGATTACGAAAAAGCCAAACCGCGCCTCGGCATCAAGACGCCCGAAGCGGCCAAACAGGACGAAGAGTTTTTCAAGGAAGCCCGCCTGGCCACGACGGCCAAAGGCGAGGCGATGATCAAGATCGCCGTCGAATGGGGCGTCCGGCGGATGCGCGAGATTCTGGCCGCCTGACGCCTCCGCTCAAGCGCGCCGCGGCGGACTCAGCCAGCCGCCCCAGGCCGCCAGGACCGCCCCCAGGGTGAGCGCCAGCGCATTGAAGAATCCCGACGCGCCGCCGAACGCGTACTGGGAGAGAAAAAAGCCATGGACCATCACGCCCGCCACAACCAGTGTCCACAGGCGGAACAGCAGGCGCAGTTTCCCTCGGTAGGCGAGCAGCAGGCAGATTCCCCCCGCCAGTCCTCCGAAGAACACCCAAGAGCGGAGCGCCGGCTCCTCCCAGGGCAGCATCGGCAGGTGAAGCCGGTTGCCGGGGCTGGCCAGCGCGATCGCCCCGATCGCCACCAGAAACAGGCACAAGAGCAAATGATAAAGGTAGCTGTAGATCCGCATCGCCGTTCGCAACATAGTTTGACCGCGTCGCGCTCGAGCCTTCGCGAAAGCAGCCATTGTATCAGGTGCGTCCCGCCCGCGCCGTTGCCGCCCCGGGCGGCCCCTTGACGGCCGGCGCCCGCTGGGCGAGAATTGATTCACCAAAGCTTCTTCGGGAGGTGGGTATGAAAAGAATCTTCCTCGGCGCTGTGCTGCTCGCCGGCCGCCTGTTGGCCCAAAGCTCGGGCATTCAGGGCCTGGTGACGGATCCCACGGGCGCTCCTGTTCCCGACGCCGTCGTGACCATCACCAACACCGCCACCGGCGTCACCACCGTCGTCCGGACCAACGAGCGCGGCCTGTATTCGGCGCCTTTCCTTCCCCCGGCGTTCTACAACGTCGTGGTCGAAAAGTCCGGCTTCAGCCCCGTGACGCGCGAGCGGCTCAAAGTCGACGTCGACCAGCTGGCCCGCGCCGACTTCAGCCTCAAAATCGGCACGGTCGCCGAAACCATCGAAGTCACCGCCACGGCCGCCTTGCTCGAATCGGAAACCACCGCCATGGGCCAGGTGATTGAGAACAAGCGCATCGTCGAGATGCCGCTCAACCTGCGCAACTACCTCGAACTGGCCAAACTCGCTACGGGCGTGCTTTCGGCGCGCACGCTTGGCCGCGGCGCGCGCACCGGCGGCGAGGAGGGCACCGAGGGCGGCTTCATCGCGCTCGGCCAGCGGGCCTACCAGACCAACGTCTCGCTTGACGGCATCGACAACTCTTCGCGCGCCTCCGGCGGCCCGCTCGGCTTTCAGGCGCAGGCCGTCAAGCCCCCGGTCGACGCCGTCGCCGAGTTCAAAGTCGTCACCAACAACAACTCCGCCGAGTACGGCTACCGCATGGGCGGGCGCGTCAGCGTTTTCCTCAAGTCGGGCGCCAACGAGCTGCACGGCTCGCTGTATGAGTTCCTGCGCAACGAGAAATTCGACGGGACCAACTTCATCGCCAACCCCTCCGGCTCGGCCAAACCCACCCTCCGCAAGAACCAGTTCGGCGGCACGTTGGGCGGGCCGATCGTCAAAAACCGGACGTTCTACTTCTTCAGCTACCAGGGCACCCGCATCCGCCGCGGCCGCAGCTTCCTCACCACGGTTCCGAGCGCGCTGGCGCGCTCCGGCGACTTCTCCAGGGAAGGTCTTAACCGCGACCGCATCATCGACCCGCTGTCGACCACCGGCAGCGGCGCCGCCGCCCGCCGCCAGCCCTTCCCCAACAACATCATCCCCCCGTCGCGTTTCGATCCCATCACCGCGCAGATCATCGCCCTGTATCCGCTTCCTAACGTCCCCGGCCGCGAGTTCCAGCCCAACAACCACTTCTACGCGCCTTCCGATCGCGACGACGCCAACCAGTACGACATCAAGGTCGATCACAACTTCACCGACCGCGATCGCGTCTTCTTCCGCTGGAGCATCCGCCGCGACCAGCGCATGAACAACGGCATCCTTCCGCTGTCGGCCTTCGGCGGCGGTCAGGGCCAGTTCGTCGACCTGCCCGCCGACAACCTCGTCGGCAGCTGGACGCGCTCGATCACCCCGACCATCTACAATGAATTCCGTTTCGGCGTCACCGACTACCCCACCCAGTTCGACATCCTCAGCCGCGGCGAAAACCTCAACAAGAAGTTCGGCATCAAAGGAGCGCCGGGCGACACCTTCAACGACGGCCTCGATCACGGCATCGCCCGCTTCAACCCGTCCGGCTACACCGAGATCGGCAACCGTAGTTTCTGCCCCACCCCCAACACCCTCAATCACTATCAGGTCAACGACAACCTCATCATCCAGCGCGGCGGCCACGCCCTCAAGACCTGCATCGAGTACCGCTACTCGGATATCTTCCGCGAGGCGCAGCGCTTCCGCCGCGGCCTGTTCACCTTCAACAAGGTCTTCACCGCCGAACAACCGTTCGTCGCCGCCAGCCGCACCGCCACCGGCAACGGCCTGGCGGACATGCTCCTCGGCTGGGCCTCGTCCACCACCGTCGGCAACCAGCTCAGCGAAAACGCCCGCGCACCCTACTGGGGCCTCTACATCCAGGACGACTGGAAGCTCTCCCGCAACGTCACCATCAACGCCGGTCTGCGCTGGGAGCTGTTCCAGTCTCCCTATTTCCCCGACGGCGTCCCCGTCGGCCGCCTGGGCGTCAGCCGCTTCGTCTCCGAGTTCACCGTCGCGCCCGGCGATCCCCGCTACGAAACCTTCGAGCGGCCCAAGAACGGCCGCGACTGCGGCTGCAAGGAGGACTGGAACAACTTCGCCCCGCGCCTCGGCATCGCCTGGAAGCTCACTGAAAAGACCGTCATCCGCACCGGCGCGGGCCTCTTCTACGGCGAGGCTGACTACATCACCAGCGAAAGCGCCCGCTGGATCAACCAGACGCCCGACTTCACCGAGGTCATCACCAACACCAACAACCTCGTGCCCGCCGCCATCGTCCGCGACGGCTTTCCGCCGGTCCAGCTCCCCGCTTCGGCGCCCGTCCGCGGCACCAACATCGAGACCAGCCGCGAAGAGTACCCCAACCAGTACGCCGGCCAGTGGTTTTTCGACATCCAGCGCGAGTTGCCCGGCGACATGCTGTTCGCTGTCGGCTACCAGGGCGCCAAAGCCACTCACCTGTACCAAGGCCGCGACATCAACAACGGCGGCCCTCACCCGACCATCCCCGAGAACCAGCGCCGCCGCCGCCCGCAGTGGAACTCGGTGACGCTTCGCGACCCCGGCTATAACTCCAGCTACAACGCCCTGGTCGCCAAGGCGGAGAAACGCTACTCGCGCGGGTTGACCTTCATCGTCTCCTACACCTGGTCGCACAACATCGACCAGGGCGAGGAGTCGCTCGACGAAGGCTTCGCCGGTCGCGTCGACCACTACAACCTCGCCCGCGAGCGCGGCAACTCGTCGCTCGACCGCCGGCACAACTTCGTCGCCAGCTATACCTACGAGCTTCCTTTCGGCCGCGGCCGCGCCGTCGGCGCCTCGTGGAATCCCGTCTTGGACGCCTTGTTCGGCGGCTGGCAGCTCGGCGGCCTCGTCTCGCTGCGCACCGGCATGCCCTTCAGCGTGAGCTACCCGGGCGACCCGCAGAACAGCGGCACGGCCAACCGCGGCGACCGCATCGGCAAAGGCACGCTCGACAACCCGACCATCGACCGGTGGTTCGATGAATTCGCCTTCGTCGCCAGCGCGCCCGGCGTGTACGGCAACACCGGCCGCAACGTGCTCTTCGGCCCGGGTTCGCGCAACTGGGACGTGATGGTCGCCAAGCGCTTCCGCATGCCCTGGGAAGGCCACTCGCTCCAGTTCCGCTTCGAGTCGTTCAACTTCACCAACACGCCCACCTTCGGCCAGCCTAACGCGACGCTCCGCAGCGCCGCCACGGCCACCATCAACCAGGCTGACGAACCCCGGCGCATCCAGTTCGCCCTCAAGTACAGCTTCTGAGGGCCGGAGCGGAGCGCTCGGGCGAAAGCGCGCGTCTCGAACGCCTGAGGAAACATTACTGAAACGACAGGCAAAAGGATGAGTGACCGATCACAGGCCCGCTCCGTAGAGGACCAACGAAGCCGCAGCGAACGGCGTCCGCCTCGGCAGCCACTCCTGCCGCCCACTCGCACGCGGCGCATTCCGCAGCCGATTTTGACGAGAACCGATACGGGGTTCCGCCGAAATCGGCAACTGGTCAGGCTAGGCGCGCTGCTGCACGACGTCGGGCACGCGCCCTTCTCTCATGCCTCGGAGGAACTCTTCCCGGATCAGGAGGACGGAGAGGGAAACTATGCGCATGAGCAGTACTCGGCCGCCATTGTGCGCGGCCCGCTCAAGGCAGCCATTGAAGATCACAAGCTGAACCAGGGGAACTACGGGTTCACGGCCGATGACGTGGCGGCGCTGATCGAAGGCAGCGCGGCCGCCAAGCAGGGGATCTTTTGGCGGGATCTGATCACCGGCCAGATGGACGCGGACCGGATGGACTATCTGCTGCGGGACTCCCACCACGCGGGCGTGCAGTATGGGCGGTTCGATCTCCGCCGGCTGATCTCGACCGTGACCGCCATTCCCGGCGCGGATGGCAGGCCACCCAGGTTGGGCATTGAGTACGGTGGGTGGCACGCCGCGGAAGGGCTTGTGCTGGCGCGGTACTTCATGTTCACTCAGGTTTACTTCCACAAGACCCGTGTGGCCTACGACATTCATCTCCGAGAGGCATTGAAGGAGATGCTGCCTGGCGGACATTTTCCGAGGCCCACGCCGGAGGAGCTGGGACAATACTTGAAGTGGGACGACTGGAGGGTGCTCGGCTTGCTCGCGGAGGGCAAAGGCGGAGAACATGGAAGCCTGTTGTCCACGCGGAACCATTACCGTCTCGTGTTTCAGACAAACGAAGTGCAAACTCAGACGGATCGAGAGAAACTCACCCGCGTCCGCGAGAAGCTGAGGGATTTGTTGGCCGAGGAAATGCCCGCTGGCAAGAGCTGGTACAAGCGCGACGACAGCGACATCGCTGTCTATCGCAATCGGGACGGGCAGAAGACGGTGGCTCCATTGAGCGAATACTCGAATGTGGTGCGCCACTTGGGAAGTCGCGATCAGATTTTCGTGTATTGCCGCCCCGAGCATCGACGGGAGGCGGCGAAGAGAGTAGAGGAAGCAATCCATCGACTGGCGTGAATTACACGACCTCAGGCTGGCTGTAATTACGGCGCTTGCAGCACGCGCTCCGGGCGGATATGTGGGCCGCACCGCCTTGATGAAGTTCTGCTATCTGCTGCAAACGCTACGGGGCGTTCCGCTGGGCTACCGTTTCACCCTCTATTCGTACGGTCCCTTCGATTCGACCGTGCTGTCGGACCTCAACACGGCGGAAACCCTGCGTGCGGTCGAATCGAACGTAACGTTCTATTCCGGCGGTTACGGCTACAGGATCAGCAAAGGGGAACGTGCCGATTCCGTCCTCCAGTTCGCCGCCCCGCTCCTGGACAAGTACCGGCCGGACATCGAATGGGTGCTCGAGCAATTCGGCTCTCACGGCAGCGCGGATCTGGAGTTGGAGGGCACCATCGTTTACGTGGATCGCGAAGCAGTCAGAAGTTCCGAGCGACTCTCCGTTGATCAGTTGGCGCAACGGGTTCGGGATGTGAAGCCGCACTTCAACGAGGACTACATCCGGGAAAAGGTTTCGACGCTACGGGAGCACGGACTGTTGAAGTCGTGCTCAAATGCCGCCACGGCTCGCGGTTGAAGTTGCAGGTATCAGCTTGGTGAGCATGATTGTCTGCCGTCGAGTGCTGGCAGCTACACGGAATCGGAGCTTCCACTGGGCATAAGCCCCCCGCTACTCTGACATCCCCCGCCCCGCCGCCGGGACTCGGCACTCGCTTTTCTTGGAACGCCACAGCCTCCCCCTCCTGAGCGTCAAAACCCGCCCCGCTGTCGCCGCCGTGCGGCCGCGCGTTCACCGCCGTCAGGAAACGATATCCGCCCCTGTTCCGGCCACTTGCCCCGGCCCCTCCGCCGATCCCCCGGGCGGCCGTGATACAACAAAGAGGCCTTGCAACCCCGATGCTTCTCACCGCCGCCGGCCGCCGCTCTCGCATCACGGCGGGCCGGCCTCCGCCGGAACACGTGGGCCCGGCTCGGCCCGCCGGAGCGGCCAAAACCTAAAAACACCCCAAAAATGCAAATTCGAACCCAATTTTGCGGCCGGTTTTCGCCTTGTATTCTTCCCTGTCCCCTCCCCGCATCGGCCGCGTCCTTGCTTTGGCCGGAGCCCCGGCGGCGCCGCTCCGCTCTCCCGTGCACGCCCCAGCCGGCGCCTCACTTGAACCGCCGCCTCGCGGCGTGCTCCAATGTTAGAGACAGTCCCCCACGAAGGAGCGCGCATTGAGAACAGCTGTGCTCGCCCTGGAAGACGGCAGCGTCTTCGAGGGCCGGGCCTTTGGTGCGTCCACGGAAAGCTCCGGCGAGGTCGTCTTCAACACGGCCATCACCGGCTACCAGGAGATTTTCACCGACCCCTCTTATTCGGGGCAGATCGTCGTGCTGACCAACCCGCAGATCGGCAACTACGGGGCCAATCGGCAGGACCCGGAATCGGCGCGCCCCTACATCGAGGGATTGGTCGTCCGCGACTTTTCGCCCATCGCCTCCAACTGGCGCTCGGAAGAGGCCGCCGACGCCTATCTGGCCGCCCACGGCGTGCCGATCGCCTCTGATATCGACACCCGCGCGCTGGTGCGACGCCTCCGCAACTTCGGGGCCATGCGCGGCGTCCTCTCGACCAACGGCGCCGGTCCGCGCGGGCTCGTCGAAAAGGCGCGCCGCATCCCGCCGATGCAGGGCCTGGCGCTCGCCCCGCTCGTTTCGACCCCCGCTCCCTACGAGTGGACGGCGCCCCCGGAGCCGTGCTCACCCTCGGAGGAGATGCCGCCGCCCGCCCCGCCCCGCTATCACGTCGTCGCCTTCGACTACGGCATCAAGCGCAACATCCTCCGCCGCCTGGTGCAGAGCGGTTGCCGCGTCACCGTCGTGCCCGCCGCCACGCGCGCCGACCAGGTGCTGGCGCTCGAGCCCGACGGCGTCTTTCTCTCCAACGGTCCCGGCGATCCCGAACCGCTCGAGGCACAGATCGCCGAGATCCGCCGGCTCATCGGCCGCAAGCCCCTGTTCGGCATCTGCCTCGGTCACCAGATCCTCGGCCTCGCCCTTGGCGGCCGCACCTTCAAGCTCAAGTTCGGCCACCACGGCGCCAACCACCCGGTCCTCAACCGCCGCACCAACAAGGTCGAAATCACCTCGCAGAACCACGGCTTCGCCGTCGACCCCGATTCGCTTTCCCCCTCGGAAATCGAATTGACGCACGTCAATCTCAACGACCACACGCTCGAGGGCTTCCGCCACCGCTCCCATCCTCTGTTCTGCGTCCAGTACCACCCCGAGGCGGCCCCCGGGCCTCACGACTCCCGCTACCTGTTCGACGACTTCATCCGTCTCATGGACGACTTCTACGGCACGGCGCGACGCGATGCCTAAGCGTACCGACATCCACCGCATCCTCATCATCGGCTCGGGCCCCATCGTCATCGGCCAGGCCTGCGAATTCGACTACTCCGGCACGCAGGCCTGCAAGGCGCTCCGCGCCGAGGGCTACGAGGTGATCCTCGTCAACTCGAACCCGGCCACCATCATGACCGATCCGGAAATGACCGCCGGAACCTACATCGAGCCGCTCACCGTTGCCTTCGCCGAAGAGATCATCCGCCGCGAGCGGCCCGACGCCCTGCTGTCCACCGTCGGCGGCCAGACGGGCCTCAACCTTTCGGTGGCGCTCGCCGAAGCCGGCGTTCTCGACCGCTACGGCGTCGAACTCATCGGCGCCCGGCTCGACGCCATCAAAAAGGCCGAGGACCGGCTCCTGTTCAAGGACGCTATGACCAAGATCGGCCTCGAGGTCCCGCAGTCGGTGCTGGTCAACAACGTCGACGACGGCCTGCGCTTCGCCGCCAGAATCGGCTATCCGGTGATCCTCCGCCCCAGCTTCACGCTCGGCGGCACCGGCGGTGGCATCGCCTACAACCGCGAGGAGCTCGAGGAGGTCCTCGCCCGCGGCCTGGAACTGTCGCCCGTGCACGAGGTCCTCATCGAGGAGAGCGTCCTCGGCTGGAAGGAGTTCGAGCTCGAAGTGATGCGCGACATGGCCGACAACGCCATCGTCGTCTGCTCGATCGAAAACTTCGACCCCATGGGCGTGCACACCGGCGACTCGATCACCGTCGCCCCCGCCCAGACGCTCACCGACCGCGAATACCAGATGATGCGCGACGCCGCGCTCGCCTGCCTGCGCGAAATCGGCGTCGACACCGGCGGCTCCAACGTCCAGTTCGCCATCGACCCCAAGAGCGGCCGCATGGTGATCATCGAAATGAACCCGCGCGTCTCGCGCAGCTCCGCGCTCGCCTCGAAAGCCACCGGCTTCCCCATCGCCAAGATCGCCGCCAAGCTCGCCGTCGGCTACCGGCTCGATGAGATCCCCAACGACATTACGCGCAAGACGCCCGCCTGCTTCGAGCCCACGCTCGACTACGTCGTCGTCAAGATCCCGCGCTGGCAGTTCGAGAAATTCCCCGGCGCCGAGCCGGTCCTCGGCACGCAGATGAAGTCGGTGGGCGAAGTGATGGCCATCGGGCGAACCTTCAAGCAGGCGCTCGCCAAAGGGATGCGCAGCCTGGAGACCGGCCGGTCGGCGGCCTCCGAAGTCTTCGACGAAGCGCTGATTCCGCACAAACTGATCACGCCGAACCCGGACCGTCTCGCCTACATCCGCTTTGCGTTCCAGCGCGGCCGGTCCGTCGATGAGGTCTACGAGATGACCTCGATCGATCCCTGGTTCCTCACCCAGGTCCGCGAAGCGGTGCTGCTTGAGGAGGAACTGGCGCGCCAGTCGCTCGAGAGCGTCGGCCGCGAGACGCTGCGCCAGGCCAAGCGCGCCGGCCTGTCCGACCGCACCTTGGCTCGCCTCTGGCGCACCGATCCGGCCCGCGTGCGCGCGCGCCGCCTCGAGCTCGGCATCCGCGTCGTCTTCAACCGCGTGGACACCTGCGCCGCCGAGTTCGAAAGCTTCACCCCCTACCTGTACTCGAGCTACGAGTCTGAGTGCGAGGCCGAACCCGACGCTCGGCCTAAGATCATGATCCTCGGCAGCGGACCCAACCGCATCGGCCAGGGCATCGAATTCGACTACGCCTGCTGCCACGCCTCCTTCGCGTTGCAGCAGTTCGGCTACGAGTCGATCATGGTCAACTGCAATCCTGAGACGGTCTCGACCGACTACGACACGAGCGACCGGCTCTACTTCGAGCCGCTCACCCTCGAGGAAGTGCTCAACATCTACGAGACCGAGCGGCCCCAAGGCGTCATCGTGCAGTTCGGCGGCCAGACCCCGCTCACGCTCGCGCTGCCGCTCAAGGAGGCCGGCGTGCGCATCATCGGCACCGACCCGGAAAACATCGAACTGGCCGAGAACCGCGAGCTGTTCGGGCGCCTGCTGGACCGCCTCGAGATTCCCAAACCGCCCTACGGCTCGGCCGCCACGATCGAAAAGGCCTGCCAGGAAGCGCGCCGCATCGGCTTCCCCGTGCTGGTGCGGCCCAGCTTCGTGCTCGGCGGACGCGCCATGGTGATCGCCTACGATGAGGACACCGTCCGGCGCTACATGCACGAGGCCGTCTCCTTTTCCCAGGACCGGCCGGTGCTCATCGACCGGTTCCTCGAAGACGCCGTCGAGGTCGACGTCGACGCGCTCGCCGACGGCCGCGACGTGCTCATCGGCGGCATCATGGAGCACATCGAGGAGGCCGGCATCCACTCGGGCGACTCCTCCTGCGTGCTGCCGGCGATCTCCATCAGCGACCATCACCTGAAACGCATCGAGGAGTACACCACGCGCCTCGCCCGCGCCTTGAACGTCATCGGCCTGATGAACGTGCAGTACGCCATCAAGAACGGCGAAGTCTACGTGCTCGAGGTCAATCCGCGCGCCTCCCGCACCGTCCCCTACGTCAGCAAGGCCACCGGCGTGCCGCTCGCCAAGGTCGCCGTCGGCCTGATGCTGGGCAAGAAACTCTCCGATTTCACTCCCCTCACCGGCGGCCTGACCAGCGGCGTGTTGCCCGTGCCCCAGTACTTCGTCAAGAGCCCCGTCTTCCCCTTCAGCAAATTCCCCGGCGTCGATCCGGCCCTCGGCCCGGAGATGCGTTCGACGGGCGAAGTGATGGGCGTCGGGGAGAATTTCGGCGAGGCGTTCGCCAAGGCCCAGCTCAGCGCCGGAACGCCGCTACCCGACGCGGGCCGCGTCTTCATCAGCGTCAATGACCGGCACAAGGAGGCGGCCGTGGAGATCGCCCGGCGGCTGGTCGACTTCGGCTTCCAGATCGTCGCCACGCGCGGCACGGCCGCAGCCCTCGAAGCCGCCCGCATCCCGGCCCGGCGCGTCTTCAAGGTCAACGAAGGCCGCCCCAACGTCGTCGACCTGATCAAGACGCGCGATGTGCAGTTGATCATCTACACTCCCGCCGGCGCCCTCTCTTTCAGCGACGAACGCGCGATCCGCCGCTCGGCGCTGCTCTACGGTATCCCCTGCATCACCACCATCAGCGCTGCGCGCGCCGCCGCCGAGGCGGTGGCCAGCCGCCGCCGCGACCCTATCCGCGTCTGGAGCCTCCAGCAGCTTCATCAGGCTCAGAAGATGACCGCTTGATTCGCCCATGATCGAACCTCGTTGCCCACGCATCGAAATCGAGTACTGCACCCAGTGCCGCTGGCTGCTCCGCGCCGCCTGGATGGCCCAGGAACTGCTGAGCACCTTCCCCCTCGAGATCGGCGAGGTGGTCCTCATCCCGGGCATCGGCGGCGTCTTCGAGATCCGTCTGGACGGCACGACGCTCTGGTCCCGCCAGCGCCAGGGTCGCTTTCCCGAAATCACCGAACTCAAACAGTTGGTCCGCGACCGCATCGCCCCCGAGCGCGACCTCGGCCATACCGACCGCCGCCACGCACGTACATGACGCCCATTCTCCACTCGGTCAGCTATGCGGGTCTCTGGCCCGGCCAGGCCACCCTGTCGCTCGACGCCTTTCTGGACAAGGCAGCCGAACTCGGCTTCGCCGGAGTGATGCTGATGGCCAAGCGCCCGCACCTGTCGGTTCTCGACTACGATACCGGCCGCTGCCTGCGGCTGCGCGAAGCGCTCGAGCGGCTCGGCCTGAGCTGCCCGGTCCTTGCCGGCTACAACAACTTCAGCGCCGACCTCGAGCACGGCGAGGTGCCCCACCGCGAGATTCAGATCCACTACATCACGGCCCTGGCCCGGATGGCGGCCGACCTCGGCGCCCGCGTGGTCCGCATCTTCACCAGCTACGAGCACCCGGCCGCCGATTACAGCCGGCTCTGGCGCATGACCGTCGAGACCCTCCGCGAGTGCGCGCGCCGCGCCGCCGATTACGGCGTCACCCTCGGCGTGCAGAACCACCACGACCTAGCGGCCGACTACCGCAGCCTGCGGGACCTGCTCGCCGAGGTCAACGAGCCGAACTGCCGCGCCTGCTTCGACGCCTGGGCCCCGGCGCTGCACGGAGTCGATCTGGTCGAAGCGGCCCGCCTCATGGCGCCGCTCACCTGCCACACCACCGCCGCCGACTATCAGCTTCGCCCCCGTTTCCACTACCAGCCCGCCCTCGTCAACTACGCGCCCCAGCCGGCCTGGGTCCAGGCCGTTCCGATGGGCGAAGGCTTCATCGACTACCGGGGCTTTTTCGCCGCCCTCGCCGCCGGCGGCTACGACGGCACGGTCGCCTACGAGATGTGCTCGCCCCTCGCCGGCGGCGGCGCCATCGAAAACCTGGACCGCTACGCGCGCCGGTTTCTGGAGTTCTTGCGTCAGCTCTCCGGCTGATCGGTCTCATCCAGCACGTTCCGCACCTTGTCGAGCAGCGCGGCCAGGCTGAACGGCTTGCGGAGGAAGGAGGCGTGAGCTGGCGGCGGGCCGAAGCGCTCCAGCTCGGCGGCGCCGAGCGCCGAAACGAACAGCATCTTCATCGCCGGTGCGAGCGCCTTGATCCGAGCGGCCAGTTCGTAGCCGCCCATATCGGGCATCTCGACGTCGGCCAGCAGCAGATCGACGGCGGCGCGCCGCTCCTCGGCGAGGGCCAGCGCCTCTTCGCCGCTGCGCGCTTCGAGGACCTCGTAGCCTTGTTTTTGGAGGATCTTCCGCATCAGCGCGCGAATGCCGGGTTCGTCCTCGACGAGCAGTACCGTCTCTCGGCCACGCCGAGGCGGCGGCGCCGGAAGAGTCGAATTGGCCGCTTCGGTCAAGTCCACCTGCGGCAGCAGGATGGTGAAGCAGGTGCCGCCGCGCGGCGCGCGGCCGACGGTGATTTCGCCGCCGCTCGCCCGCACGGTGGTGTAGGCGCCCGCCAGTCCTTGGGGAAACCGGCCGGAAGAGAAAAATGGTTCGAACAGGCGCGCGCGTGTCTCTTCGTCCAGGTCGGGCCCGCTGTCGGTGACTGTGACGGAGGCAAAGGCCCCTTGCGGTTCGCGCTCGACCCGCGCGGTGGCGACTTCGATCCTTCCCCCCTCCGTCATCGCCGCTTTGGCCTGCTCGCCCAGCGTCGTCAGAATCCCGGCCAGCGCATCGGCGTCGGCGTGGACGTTGCCCGCACCGGCATCGAGGTGCAGCACGAGCTCTACGGCGTCTCCTAAATGTCGGCGCCAGCCCTGCGCCAGGCTCTGCACGAGCGCGTTGACCGAGAATACCCTCGGGCGCAACGCGGGGGGCCGGCCGAGCGCCTGAAGCTCGCGCTGGAGACGGCCCAGCCGCTGGATGGCCGAGCCGATCTCCTCGGCCGCGCCGCGCGCCGGGTGATCCGGCGGCAGCAGGCGCCGCAACTGCTCGGTCGCGCCGCCGATGGCCAAAAGCGGCGTGGCCGCCTCCTGGGTAACCTTCGCCGCCAGCCGGCCCAGCGCCGCCATCTTTTCGGCCTGCGTCCGCTCCTCCTCTCGCTGTTTCAGCTCCGTGATGTCGATGGTGAGACCCCGGAGCTTGACCGGGGCGCCTTCGCCGTCGCCGACGGCCGCAACGACGTCGCGAAGCCAAACCGTCCTGCCGTCGCCCGTCGCTGCCCGATAGTCGCACGATCGGGGCGCGCCGCCCGCCGCCGCGCTGCGGTAGACTTCTTCGACTCGCGCCCGGTCTTCCGGGTGGACCCGCTCCAGGTGCAGCTGGGGCGCCGCCAGCCACTCCGAGGCGTTGTAGCCCAGCAGCGCTTCGCAGGCGCCGAACACGGCAGTTAGACCGAGCGAGGCGGCTTCCCGCTCCCAGAGCACGCTGCCGAGGTCTTCCAGCCAGCGCGCAACCGGAGGGGCGCTCTCAACCAGCCGGGGCAGGCCCTCGCCCCCGGCGGCTTCCTGCACCAGACGGCGCCACTCCTCCTCGTTGCGCTCGAAGGG
>JBBIMZ010000003.1:0-21948 GCA_037444135.1 Solibacteraceae bacterium | reverse complement strand
TAGTATTCGATCACGCGCGGCATCTCCTCGATCGTGGCGCTTACGTAGTGCACGCCGGGGACGAAGGGCGCCGGGTTATACATGGGTTCGGAGACGATCAAGGCTTTGTTCGCCATGCCGATCACCAGCCGCAAACCCGAAAACTCTCCCGGAAACCGCTGCACGTTCAGATAGATCTTTGACCGGTTAATCAGCCGCGTGCGGTTCTCCCCCCAATAGGCCGGGTCGGCCCAGTCGCCGGCCAGCATCACGTTGATTCCGCGGCGGCGCAGCCGCGAAATCAGCCGCTTGCGCCGGAACGGCCGCTTGTCTCCGAGAAACAGCACATCAATATCCCGCTCCAGCTTCATGTCGCAGCCGTGATCGGCCGTGTAGCCGAGCGGCAGATAGTGGGCGTGGATGCGGCGCTCGGCAAGGAATTCCACACGCGCCGGCGTCGAGGCCGCCAGCACGTCGATCGCCCCGCGCCTCCAGAGTCGTTTGAGCACCCGGTAGTTCGTGTAGATATCGTTGGCCCGCCAGTCCCGCAGGATGATCTTGGCGATCTCGCGCAGGGTGGGCAGAGGCCAGGACAGGCCGCTGGCGTCAGGCGGAGGCAATGGTTCCCAGTGCCAGAGCACCGTCATCGGAAGCCGGTCCTTCGGTTCGGACAGCAACTGTCGCAACACGGACGGATACCAGTAAGCATTGCCCAGGATCAGGAGCACGGAGCCGTCTTCCGGCCGCCAAGGCCGGTTGGCCAGCGCGGTCACCCGACAACCCAGCTCGCGCAGAGCGCCCGCAATCCTCACCCCCTCGGTCTGGCCTCCCGGCACCGAGCGGATGCAAGCCGCGATCGTCTGGCTCAAAATCGGCTGCAGTTCCGGCACCGACGCTTTTGCCGAGCCCACGTTCATCTGCTTTTACAGGACTCTCCTCGCGAGAGCGGCCCCTCGGACTCAGCGCCCCAGAGTCCATTCCACAGCGACCTCATCCCTTGCGCCCGATCATTTGCCAGGCTGTCGGCCCGCAGCCGCGCGAACCTCGCCTCTCCAGCGGATCTTGTTTCGACAACCAGACCCACTCCCTGCCAGTATACACGCCTCCGCCGGGATCCTGCACCAACCCGGCCGAAATTTCGGAAAGAATCCCGCCGGCAGGGATAATGAAACAAGAGGCGGGTTGCCGCAGCACGGCACCCGCGGAGCGCCGATGAGGTCATTTGAGGATTATGTCGCCCTGGCCGAGAAGGCCCACGGCCATATATGCGCCGGGCAGATTCTGGGATTGCGCATGGCCTTCTACGGCCTCCGGCTGCTGGGCCTGGCCGATCCCCAGGGCCGCGATCGCAAGCGCCTGGTCACGATCGTCGAAATCGACCGCTGCGCCACCGACGCGATCTCCGTGGTGACGGGCTGCCGGTTAGGCAAGCGGGCTTTGAAGTTCGTCGACTTCGGCAAGGTGGCGGCCACGTTTTGCGATCTCGCCGAGGGGCGAGCCGTCCGCATCGTGGCTAAAGAGTCCTCCAAAGAGCAAGCGCGCCGGCTCTACCCCGGCATCGCGGACAAGAACCAGCAGCAAATGAAAGCTTACCGCGAGCTGCCCGACGAGGAGCTGTTCGAGGCGCACTGGGTGCGGGTCCGGCTCAAGCCCGAGGACCTTCCCGGCTACAAGGGGCCGCGTGTCGTCTGCCAGGAGTGCGGCGAAGGCATCAACTTCCGCCGCGTAGTCGAGCGCGATGGCCGGACGCTGTGCCGGGCCTGCGCCGGCGGGCGCTACTACGAGCCGCTCTAAGAGCCGTGCGGCGCTACTACATCACCGACCGGAAGCTGGCCGGCGGCCTCGAGCCGCTCATCCGGATCATCGCCCGCCGGTTGGCCGAAGGCGTCGAGATGCTCCAGATCCGCGAAAAAGATTTGACCGCGCGCGAACTGCTGGCGCTGGCCGAGCGAGTCCTGCGGATGGAGAGGCCGGCCGGGACGCGGATCCTGGTCAACAGCCGCACCGATGTGGCCCTGGCCGCCGGCGCCGACGGCGTGCACCTGCCGGCCGATTCCCTCCCCCCGCACCGCATCCGCTCGATCGCGCCGCCCGGATTCCTCATCGGCGTTTCTTGCCACCAGCTCGGCGAAGCGCTGCTCGCGCAGGACGAAGGCGCCGACTTTGTCGTGTTCGGTCCCGTCTTCCCGCCCTTCTCGAAACCCGGCTACGGCCCGGCCAGGGGCCTGGAGGCGCTCCGCCAAGTCTGCCGCGCGGTGAGGATTCCGGTGTTCGCCCTCGGCGGAGTCACCTTTGAGAATGCCGGCCGCTGCCTCGAAGCCGGCGCGGCCGGCGTGGCGGGCATCTCAATGTTTCAACGGTGAAGTGGCCGCCGCTGCGCCGCTCGCGGTAGAATCGGCACGGAAGCTAGTCTTGGCCGGTGCCGGGCCTGGTCTTCAAAACCAGCGTGCGGCGCGCTGCACCGCGGGTGGGTTCGACTCCCACTAGCTTCCGCCAGAGGCCCCCAACCCCTCACACCCGCACCACCTCGATGCCGAGCGCGGCAAACGGAGCGATCAGCTCGTCGCCTGCGCCGGCGTCGGTGATGATGACGTCCACATCCCGGATGGGACAGACCACGCAACTGGCCACCTGCCCGAACTTGGTGTGATCCACCAGCAAAACGCGCCGGCGCGCCTGGCGCGCCATCGCTTCGTTGACCGCGGCCTCCTCGGTGTGGCGGTCGGTGACGCCCCGCTCCGGATCGACGCCGTTAGCCCCGAAAAAGAACTGGTCGGTGAACATCGACTGCACGAAGCCCAGGGCGCGCGGCCCGACCATGGCGAACCAGTCGCCGCGCAAATAACCACCCGTCAGATGAACGGTAAAACCCCGTACCCGGCTGAGCTCCATCGCCACGTTCAGGGCGTTAGTAACAATCGTGAGGTGGCGCTTGCGCTTGAGGGCGCGCGCCAGCTGCGCCGCGGTGGTCCCCGGCGCGATCCCGATGGTCTCGCCCTCTTGGACCATCGCCGCGGCCGCCTGGCCGATCCGCCGCTTTTCGGCCGCCATGTGGCGGACCTGCTCGCGAAAGCCCGGATCGTCCAGGAACGGTTCGAACGCGAAGGATTCGGCCAGCATGACCGCGCCGCGCTCGCGCCGCAGCAGGCCCTGGCGCTGGAGCTGGCGCACGTCGCGCCGCAGCGTCACCGGCGAGGCCGCCAGCTCCCGGGCCAGCTCCTCGATGGCCGCCGCTCTCCCCTCGCTGAGCCGCTCCAGGATCCGCTCGCGCCGCCTCGTCACCTTCTCCGCGGTTCGCCGCCGCGCGCCGGCTCTGCGGTCTGTTTCGAGCTCGACGAGGAAGGCCATGGCCGCTCGGGCGATGGTAGCGCAGGTGCGCCGAAATTGCAATCAGGGACGGAGTAAATTGATCGATCGATCAATTTTTCGTTGACACCGCCGCCTCGCTCTGATATTCTGACCGGGATCGCGCACGACAGCCTCGCGCGCTCGGCAAGGGAACGCAACGCGAAACGCAACGAGGTTAGACTCTATGAATCTGAGAAGAACTGCTGTCATCGCCGCGGCGGTGCTGCTGGCCACAGGAGCGGTTCTCTACGGCCAGACCACCAACGCCTCCATCGTCGGCATCATCACGGACCAGTCCGGCGGGGCCATCGCCGGCGCCGCCGTCACGGTGACCAACACTGCCACGGGCGTCAGCCGCACGGTCACCACCAACGAGGTCGGCGCCTACCAGGTGGTGCCGCTGATTCCCGGGACCTACGAAGTGAAGGCCTCCACATCCGGTTTCAAGACCAAGGTGCAACCGGGCGTCGTCCTGGCCACCGGCGCGGTCCTGAAAGTGGATTTCCAGCTCGAGGTCGGTGACGTCAGCGAAAGCATCGAGGTGACGGCGGCGCCGCCGATGATGCAGACGCAGGAGACCTCGGTGGGCGGCGTCATCACGACCGAGCAACTCGAGCGCATTCCGGTGAACGGCCGCAACTACACGCGCCTGCTCGTGCTCATGCCCGGCACCAGCGACATTCGCCGCTCGCAGGGGCGCGGCGACCTGTCGGGCACTCAGATGGTCTCGGTCAACGGCCAGCGGACCCAGGACAACAACTACACGCTGGACGGCATCGACAACAACATGATGTTCATGAACTCGCCGGGCGGCTCGCCGCCGATGGACGCCATCCAGGAATTCCGCGTGGCGACGAACAACTCGGCCGAGTACGGGCGCTCGGCCGGCGCCAACGTCAACATTTCGATCAAATCGGGCACGCGCAATCTCCACGGCAGCGCCTACTGGTACGTGCGCAACGACAAGTTCGACGCCAACGAGTGGTTCGCCAACCGGCAGAACCGCGGCAAGGTTCCCTTCCGCCAGAACCAGTACGGCGTGACTGTGGGCGGTCCGGTCGTGCTGCCGAAGCTCTATAACGGCCGCGACAGCACATTCTGGTTCTTCAGTTGGGAAGGTTTTCGCTGGCGGCGCGGCCAGACGGCTCAGGCCACCGTGCCGCTCGAGGCGATGCGCAACGGCGATTTCTCGATGCTCTCGCAGAAGATCTACGATCCGCTGACCGGCAGGCTCGACGCCAACAACAAGATCATCCGCCAGCCGTTTGCCGGCAACGTCATCCCGGCCAGCCGGATCAATCCCGGCATGCGGTTCGTCGTCGACCAGCTGGTGCCGCTGCCGAACCGGCCGGGCACGGCCAACAACCTGCTGGCGACGCAGGGCCAGCGGAACGACCGCGACATGATCGTGGCGCGCCTGGACCACAGCTTCGGGCAGAACGATCTGCTGCACTTCCGCGTGCTCGAGCAGCAGGTGGGCCAGCTCATTCCCAACGTCACCGGCCAGTACAACAGCGAGAACCGCTACGACGTGCGCAATTACGCCGTCGGCTGGAACCACATCTTCAGCCCCTCGACCGTGCTCGAGGTCAAGTACGGCTACAACAACCCGGACAATCCGGGCTGCCCCGCCTACACCGACGGTCTCACGCGCGAGGGCATCCTCAAGGGAGCCGGAATCTCGCTGTTCGACATGAACGCCCTCTGCGACACCCGCGTCACCTTCACGCCCCAGGGCTACCTGGGCGCCGGCGGCGGCGGCGGAGAGACGATCCTCGATCGGGACCACCAGGCCAACGCAAAGCTCTCGCGGATCGTCGGGCGGCATTCGCTCAAAATGGGTGCCGGCTACACCCGGCGGGCCACCGACGCCCAGTACTCGAACCCCACCAACGGCAACGCCGACTTCTGGACCTCGCTCACCGCCTCGGACAACGATCCGTCATCAGGCAACGCTTTCGCCACCATGCTGCTCGGCTATCCGAGCTACATCCGCCGCGGCTTCACCATTCCGCGGATGTTCGCCCGCCAAAACTATCTGGAAGGCTTCTTCCAGGATGACTGGCGCGTCACCGACCGCCTGACGATCAACCTCGGCATCCGTTACGAGTTCGGCAACCGGCCCTACGACGTCAACGACGCGCTGGGCAACCTGCTGGTGACCTTCGATCCGACCACCGGCTATAAGGCGACGCTGATGTGGGCGGGCGTCAACCCGCTGCCGGATCCGGAAACCGGCAAGGTCAACTCGCCGCCCAAGCAGCTCGGCTACGGCCGCTCGCTGATCCGCAGCGACTACAACAATTTCGCTCCGCGCCTCGGCATCGCTTACCAGTTCAACTCCAAGACCGTGCTCCGCATCGGCGCCGGCGTCTTCTACAATTCCACCTTCATGCAGGAGATCAACGACCTGCGCAAGTTCTGGCCCTACCTGCCCCAGCAGGAGATCAGCTTCAATCGCGGCGCCACGCCCGATTTCTCGATCACCGACGCCGGGCCGGGCTTCGGCAGCACCCAGGCCATCGGCGGCTGGCCGCAGAATCCGGAGAACCGCACGCCCTACTCGCAGCAGTGGAACGTGTTCATCCAGCGGCAGTTGATGCAGGACATGACGCTCGATGTCGGCTACGTCGGCGCGTCGAACCGCAAGCAGATCGGCTACCATGCCTGGAACAACGCCGAGATGCCCGGGCCGGGACCGGTGGATCCGCGCAGGCGGCTCGCCAGGTCCGGCTTCGTCGGCAACATGGACGGTGGCACCAACCAGTTCAACTCCGAGTACAACGCGATGCAGGTGAAGCTGACCAAGCGCTTCAGCCGCGGCCTCCAGGTGCTGGCCAACTACACTTGGGGCAAGGTCATGGATGACCAGTCCTCGCTCGCCGAGGGCAAATACCAGGATTTCAACAACCGCCGCGCCGACTGGTCGCGCTCCAGCTTCGACATCGAGCACGCCTTCCGCGCGGGCTACGTCTATGACCTGCCCTTCGGCCGCAACCGCCGGTTCGGAGGCAACTGGAGCCGCGCCCTCGATCTGGTGTTCGGCGGCTGGGCCGTGGAAGGCATCGTGCAATGGCAGTCCGGCACAGCCTCCAACGTGCGCACCGGCCGGGATATCGCCAACGTCGGCAAAACGAACGAGCGGCCCAACGTGCTCCGCAACCCGAACCTGCCCGTCGGCCAGCGCACCGTGGACCGCTGGTTCGACACGTCCGCCTTCGCGCTCCCGCAACCCTACACGTTCGGCAACGCCGGCGCCTACATCATCGAAGACGACGGGCGGCAGGTCTTCGACGTGTCAGTCGCCAAGATCTTCCCGATCCGCGAAGGCCACTCGGTGGAGCTGCGCGGCGAGTTTTTCAACTTCCCCAACCATCCGAACTTCGGCGCGCCCGGTTCGGGCGGCTACGTCATGGGCACGCCGACCTTCGGCGTCATCAGCAGCACGACGCCCGCGCGGCAGATCCAGTTCGCCCTGCGCTACGAGTTCTAGCCCGCTACGCCTCCGGCCGGGGAGCGGACAAAGGGCCGCCCGCTCCCCGGCTCGCTTCGCCGTTGCTAAGCTAAGCTCGAACGCCTGACCGATTGCCATGACAGAACCGGCGCGCGCAGTCTGGCTGTTGCTGCTCTTCGTCGTGGCCGGCTCGCCCCAGGGGATGATCAGCACTCACGCCACCGCCGCACCCCGGCCGAAGTTCTCCGGCCGGCCCTTCCCGGTTACGCTCGTCGACGTCGCCCGCGAGGCCGGCCTGAACATGAAGTTCGTCTGCGGCCGGCCGGACAGGAAGCGCTACATCGTCGAGGCCAACGGCACCGGCGTCGGCTTCCTCGACTACGACGGCGACGGCCGGCTCGACGTCTTCCTGGTCAACGGATTTCGCCTGGAAGGCTTCGGCGGCGAACCGCCGCCCACGAGCCGCCTTTACCGGAACGAAGGCGGCGGCAGGTTCCGCGACGTCACCGTCGAGGCCCGCCTGGACCGCTACGGCTGGGGCAACGGCGTCTGCGGCGGCGATTTCGACAACGACGGCCGCCCGGATCTGTACGTCACCTACTGGGGGCCGAATGCGCTCTACCGCAACCGGGGCGACGGGACCTTCGAAGACGTCGCCCGGAGAGCCGGCGTGGCCGGCCCCGACAAGGAGTGGAGCACCGGCTGCTCGTTCCTTGACTACGACCGCGACGGTCGCCTGGATCTGTTCGTCACCAGCTATGTCGGCTTCGAGCTCGAGCGCACGCCCCTGCCCGGGCAGTTTCCCTTCTGCCTGTGGAAGGATACGCCAGTCTACTGCGGCCCGCGCGGGCTGCCCCACGGCCGCGTGACGCTCTACCGCAACCGCGGCGGCGGCGCCTACGAGGACGTCTCCGAGCGCAGCGGCGTCAGAACCGTGCGCGACTTCTATGCCTTTACGGCTGTGGCAGCGGATCTCAACGGCGACGGCTGGACCGATCTGTACGTCGCTTGCGATTCCACGCCCAGCCTCTACTTCCGCAACAACGGCGACGGCACTTTCACCGAACTCGCCGCCGAAGCCGGCATCGCCTACAACGAACACGGCGCTGAGCAGGCCGGAATGGGCGTCGCCGTGGCCGACTACGACAACGACGGCTGGCTCGACCTGCTCAAGACCAACTTCATCCGGGACTATCCTAACCTCTATCGCAACCTCGGCAAGGGCGTTTTCGAGGATGTCGTCCTGCCCGCCGGCCTTGCCGTCAACCCCCAGTACGTCGTCTGGGGCACCGGCTTCGAAGACCTGGACAACGACGGCTGGAGGGACGTCTTCCAGGTCACCGGACACGTCTACCCCGAGATCCAGCAGATCGATCCGGCGGAAAGCTACCGAGGGCCCCGCCTGGTCTACCGAAACCTCGGCAACGGCCGCTTCGAGGACGTCTCGCATCTGGCCGGGCCGGGCGTGGCGGCGCGCCACGCCAGCCACGGAGCCGCCTTCGGCGATTTCGACAACGACGGCGACATCGACGTGCTCATCATGAACATGGAAGAGCCGCCCTCCCTGCTGCGCAACGACCTCGGCTCGGACAACCGCTGGATCAAGGTCCAGCTCGAAGGCGTCAGGTCAAACCGCAGCGCCATCGGCTCCGTCGTCACCGTCGAAGCGGGCGACCTGCGCCAGACCGCGGCCGTGTCGAGCCAGACAAGTTTCCTGTCGCTCAACGATCTGCGGCTGCACTTCGGCCTGGGGAGGCGCGAGGCCGCCGGCCGGATCCGGGTCCGCTGGGCTTCGGGCGCCGTCGAAGAGTTCGCCGGAGCGCCGGCCGGCTCGCTGGTGCGCCTGGTCGAGGGCTCCGGCCAGACCCGTATCGTTCCGCTGGTGAAATGACTTCCTGGCTGCTCGCCGCCTGGATGCTGGCCTCGCAGCCGGCCGATCCGGCGTCGCTGAGCGCGCAGGCCCTGGTCCTGGCGCAGGAAAACCGCCTCGGCGAGGCCGAAAAGCTCTGGCTCCGGGCGGTCGAGCAGGCGCCGGAATTCTTCGACGCGCTCTTCAACCTCGGCTACCTGCACTATTCGCAACGCCGCTACGAGAAAGCCGAGCCGTGGCTCCGGCGCGCCGTCCGGGTTCGGCCGGACGACTTCAACGCCCGCTACCTGCTAGGAGCCGCGCTGGTCGAGCTCGGGCGGAGCGAAGACGGGCTCCTCGAGTGGCGCGCGGCGCTGCCGTTGCAGCCCGACAACGTCAAGCTCATGACCGTGATGGCGGTCGAGTACAGCAAGGGCCGTTATTTTCGCGATGCCGCGGCCGTCGCCCGGCGCGCCCTCGAGCGCAACCCGGCGGATCCGAACCTGTATCTGGTGGCGATCAAGGCCTACCAGGACGCCGCCGATCACCCTGCCGCGCTCCGCATCGCCGAACAGGCGATCCGGCGCTTCCCCGATCTGGCCCGCGTCAACTTCGAGTACGGCTTCGAGCTGCATCGCGCCGGCCGCCCGGAGGAGGGCCTGCCCTACATCCGTAAGGCCATGGAGCTGGCGCCGGACTACGAGGAGCCCTACTTCTTCTCCGGCGAAATCCTGCTCAAAGAAGGGCGCTTCGAGGAGGCGGCCGCGCACCTGAGGCGGGCCATCGCGCTGCGCCGAGACTACATGGCCGCCTGGGTCGCGCTCGGCCGCGCCCTGATGGCCCTCAAGCGCTACCAGGAAGCCGCCGCCGAACTCCGCCGCGCCATCCAGATCGACCCGCGCCACCCCCACCCGCACCTGGTGCTCTCGCAGGTCTATTTCCGGATGGGCGACGAGCACCGCGCCCGGGAGGAAAAGGAGATCTCGTTGCGCTTGCGGCGCGAGAACCCGGCCGCCATGGAGGCGCCGCAGAGCCGCCCGTTCCCCGAGAGCGCCCCTTAGCCGCTCATTCGGCTTTCGCCTCCAGCACGAACGTCGGCGCCAGCCCCGCCAGGGTGGAAAAGCCGGTTCGAGCCTCGCTCAGCCAGCTCGAGCAGTCGTAGACCTTCCCGAGGTAAATGTGCGGCTGCACGTCCACCAGCATGTTGCGCATCTCCAGCGAGCCGAATTGATACAGCGGAAAGGGGATCGCTTTGGTCTCCACCCTTTCCTGAACCACATACGGACTGCGCATCGCCGTCCGCAGCGCCCGCTCCCAGTCCGACGGGCTGGTGTCGGCCCCCACCCAGACGCGCTCCTCCGAAATGACGTCGTTCGGCCGCAACACCAGCAACTCCCGGTTCTTCAGGATGAACTCGACAAGGTCGATCGTCTGGCCTTTGTACGTCGTCTTGACAGGCGCCACCACACGTGTCCAAGGAATGTGCTGCTCGATAGCCTTCTTCTCGGCCGCCGGAAAGTCCGCGGTGATCGTTTCGTCGGTGAGCAGGTCGAAGATCGCCTTCTTGTGCGCCAGCTCGGCCCGGAAGCTATTCACCACGCAGACGGCGCCTTCCTTGTAGGCCCGCACCAGCGGGTGCGAAAGATCGAAGCGGATCAGGAACTCCTGAACCGTGAGCCGCCGATAGACCAGGTCGATCTGGAAGTTGCCCGCGCGCAGCACGCCGCTGCGGTAGTCAAGCTGCTCGGGCGAGACCACTTCCGTCGGATAGCCCGCCCGCCGGAAAGCCTCCGCCAAAAGCAGGTTCTCGGTGGATTGCGTCACCTGAAACGGCTGTCGGAACTCCAGGATCGCGATGTGCGGATGGCGCTTCTTGCCGAAGGATTGATACGCCTCGAGCAGCGCGTGCAGCAGGTGCTTAGTGCCGCCCACCTTGGTGAGCTGGTAGCGCTTCCGGAACTCCTTGACAATCGGACAGTTATAGAACAGATCGGCCAGCAGCTCGCTGCTGGCGACGCCCGCCGGGGCCCCCACGTTGAACTGCATGAAGTACATCGAGCCGTTCGACATCTGCGTGTCCAGCAGCGACGTTACAGCCGCGAACGGATAGCGGGGATCCACCGAGGCCAGCATCTTCTCTGCCGGCAGCAGTTCCATCCGCGACAAAAGCTGGGGCGAAGACAGGGCGATCTTTTTCACCCGGTCGATCGCCGACAGGAGCGCTTCGGCAGCCTTGACCAGGCTCGTAAACTGCCGCCGCGTAAGAAAATGCGGCCGCAAGACCGGAACGACACCCCGCACGCCTCCGGTCAGCTTCAGCGCGTTCATGCGTTCGTAGAGCGCCTCGGCCCATTCCAAGTTCTTGAATTTGTCGCTTTCGAGCAGTTTGTGAAACCGGAGGACCGCCTCTTCCGCCTGCGTCATCGAACTCGTAAGTCTTTCCAGAAGTTAGTATTACATACGGGGTGCAAGCGGGGGAAGGGGCGGAGGCGCACGAAACTCCCTAATTGATTGAATCAAAAGGAGATTCTCGCGGAAGCCGGCCGAAGGCCCGGCGCCGGGATGCTACTTTTTTAACACCTCAGCCGCTCCCGGCGCCCGTTGCCCGACAATGGTGCGGGAGAACTTTTGATGGCGACCTTGGGATTGGTCGAATACGAACAGGCGGCGCCGGAGGTTCGGAGCGTCTACGACGAACTCATGGCGACGCGTAACACCAACTGGGTCAACAACTTCTGGAAAGCTATCGCGCATCACCCGCCCACCTTGCAGCGCATCTGGCAGGCCGTCAAGCAGGTGATGGCGCCCGGAGCCCTGGACCCGCTCACCAAAGAGCTGATCTACCTGGCCGTCTCGGTAACCAACCAGTGCGCCTACTGCATCGCTTCCCACACGGCGGCGGCCCGCAAGGCCGGCATGAGCGATGAGATGCTGGCGGAGCTCATGGCCGTCGTGGGGCTGGCCAACGAAACCAACCGGCTGGCCAGCGGCTACCAGGTCGAGATCGACGAGCAATTTCGCGGCCGGAAGTGACGCGCGGCCGGTTTTCTGGCAAAATAGCTCCAAAGCGTGACTCTGGGCCAATAATGACGACTCGGCGCCTGATCGCTCTCCTTGTGGCGTGCGTGCCGCTCGCTTCGGCCGCGCCGCCTTCGCCGCTCCGCTTCAATCGCGACGTCCGGCCGATCCTCTCCGAGCAGTGTTTTGCCTGCCACGGTCCGGACAAGAACTCCCGGCAGGCCGGCCTGCGTCTGGACGTGCGCGAAGAGGCGATCCGCGCGGGCGCCATCGTCCCGGCAGACGCGGCGCGCAGCAAGCTGGTCCAGCGCATCCATGCATCCAAACCCGCCATGCGGATGCCGCCCGTCTGGTCCAACAAGACGCTTAACCAGCAGCAGAAAGAAATTCTTACGCGCTGGATCGAGCAAGGCGCCGCATACGAGCCGCATTGGGCCTACATCAAGCCGGAACGTCCTCCGGCCCCGCCCGGCCCTGCCGCCATCGATCATCTGATCGAGAAAAAGCTCGCTGAAAAGGGCTTGCGCCCGGTTGGGGAAGCCGACCGGGCGACTCTCATCCGCCGCCTGAGCTTCGACCTGCGCGGCCTGCCGCCGAGCTGGGACGAAGTGCGCGCCTTTGCCGAGGATCGCGACCCGCGCGCCTGGGAGAAGCTCGTCGACCGGTTCCTGGCCTCGCCGGCCTATGGCGAGCGGATGGCCGTCTGGTGGTTGGATCTGGTTCGCTTTGCCGACACCGTCGGCTTTCACAGCGATGTCCCCGTCAGCGTCTCGCCCTACCGGGACTACGTGATCCGGGCCTTTCATACCAACAAGCCGTTCGACGTCTTCACGCGCGAGCAACTCGCCGGCGATCTGCTGCCCGGCGCCGGGCGCGAGCAACTGGTCGCCAGCGCCTATAACCGCCTTGCCCGGATGACCAACGAAGGAGGCGCCCAAGCCAAGGAGTATCTGGCGATTTACGCCGCCGACCGCGTGCGCACCACCAGCGTTGCCTGGCTGGGCTCGACCGTCGGCTGCGCCGAGTGCCACGACCACAAGTTCGATCCGTTCTCGACCCGCGACTTTTATCAGCTCAAGGCCTTTTTCGCCGACATCGAAGAGAAGGGCGTCTACGAAGGCCACGGAGACTTCGGGCCGCGCATCCGCGTGCCGCCGCCCGATCGCGAATCCGAGCTGGCGCGCATCGAAAGCGAACGGGAACGCCTCCGGCGCGACGGCGCCGGCAAGCTCCAGCCGGACGGCGCTGCACTGGAGTTGTTCCGCGCCTGGCTCGCCGAGGAGATCGCTCGCTGGCGCACGCCGCTCGGCGTCGTGACCGCCCGAAGCGGACTCCGATTCAAACGGGACAAGAAGGAGGGGATCTTTTCCGCCCAGGGCCTCATGCCCCGCAACGACGTCCATCAGCTCGAAGCCAGACTCGACCCCGGAACGCTCACCGCCCTGCGGCTGGAGGCGTTTCACCCAGATGAGCTGACCGGCGGCGATTGCGACTTTCTGGTGACCAAAATCGAGGCGGCGTTGCTGCGCGACGACAAGCTCACGCCGCTCGAGTTCGCTCTGGCTCTCTCCGACGACGCCGATCCGAACCATCCGGCCCGCGATGCGCTCGATGAGAACGATCACACCGGCTGGGGCGTCGAAGGCGGCGCCCGCCGCGACCTCCATCAAGCCATGTTCCTGCTGGCGGCGCCCGTCGAGGTCAAAGGAGGCGACCGGCTCCGGGTCCGGCTGAAATACGAAGGGCACAAAGGCCGTCAGGTCCTCGGCCGCTTCCGCCTCACCGTCACCGGCTCGCCGGATCCGGAGTTGCCGCCGACGGTCGACCTGGCCAGCCCCGATCACCTCCGCGCTGTCTTTCTGGCGCTCACCGGCGGCAACGCCAACTGGCGCCAGATCCGCGCCCTCGAGCGCCGCCGGCGGCAAATCATCGACTCCGGCGTCGATTGCCTGATCACGCGCACCACTACGCCCCGCACCGTGCGCATCCTGCCGCGCGGCAACTGGATGGATGATTCCGGCGAAATCGTCGCTCCCCAGGCGCCGCACTTTTTGAAGCCGATTCGCTCCTCCAGCCGGCCCACCCGCCTGGATCTGGCCAACTGGCTGGTGGACCGCGACAACCCGCTCACGGCGCGCGTCTTCGTCAACCGCCTCTGGAAAATGTTCTTTGGTATCGGAATCTCGAAGACGCTCGACGACCTGGGTTCCCAGGGCGAGCCGCCGGTCAACCAGGAGCTGCTCGACTGGCTCGCCGTCGAGTTCATGGACAGCGGCTGGAACGTCAAGCACATGGTGCGGACGATGGTGCTCTCGGCGGCCTATCGCCGCTCCAGCCGGCCCACGCCGGAACTCAAGCAGGCGGACCCTTACAACCGCTACCACGCCCGGCAGTCCGTTACGCGGCTCGAAGCGGAATTCATCCGGGACAACGCGCTGGCCGTCAGCGGCCTGCTCCATGCCCGCATCGGCGGTCCGAGCGCCAAACCCTACCAGCCGGCCGGCTACTACCGCGAGCTGAATTTCCCCAAGCGCGAGTACGTCCCGGATCTGAACGAGAACCAGTATCGCCGCGGGCTGTACGTCCACCGGCAGCGGACGTTCCCCCATCCGTCGCTGCTCGCCTTCGATGCCACCAGCCGTGAGGAGTGCACCGCCGAGCGGCCCGTCTCGAACACGCCGCTCCAGTCCCTGGTGCTGCTCAATGATCCCACCTACGTCGAAGCCGCCCGGGCGTTCGCCGGGCGCATCTTGAGCTCGGGCGGCGCTTCGGCCGAAGAACGCATCGAGTTTGCCTTTCGCGAAGCCTTTTCGCGCGCGCCGACGGCCGCCGAGCGCGAGACCTTGTTCGCGTTCCTCCGAAGCCAGTTGGAGCGGTTCCAGCGCCGCGGCCGTGAAGCCCGGCAGTTCCTGTCCGTCGGGCTGTGGCGCGCGCCGCGCGGCGTCCCGCCCGGCGAAATGGCCGCGTGGACCAGCCTGGCGCGCGCCCTGCTCAACAAACACGAATTCCTGATGCGTTACTGAAGACGGGAGGAGAGCCGATGAATTCTCTACTGCCACACCCCCTGACGCGCCGGGCGTTTCTCGGCCGCGCCTCGATGGGACTCGGCAGCCTCGCGCTGGCGTCGCTCGTCGAGCCGAAACTGTTCGGCATGCCGCCGGGAGTTTCCGGATTCCCGAACTTCCCGCCGAAAGCCAAGCGCGTCATTTTCCTGTGCATGGCCGGCGGGCCGTCGCATCTGGAGCTGTTCGATTACAAGCCGGAACTCGCCAAGCGGCACGGTGAGCCGATGCCCGATTCGCTGACGCGCGGCCAGCAGATCGCCCAGCTTCAGGGCAAGGAACTGAAGGTGTTCGGACCCCAGCACGCGTTCGAGCGCTACGGGCGCTGCGGCCACCAGATGTCGGCGCTGCTGCCCCACATCGGTTCGATCGCCGACGACATCTGTATTGTCCGCTCAATGCAGACCGAGCAGATCAACCATGACACGGCTCACACGTTCATGAACACCGGCACGGCCGTCGCCGGCCGGCCCAGCATGGGCGCCTGGATCACCTACGGCCTCGGGAGCGAATCGGAAGATCTGCCCGGCTTCGTCGTCCTGACCTCGGAAGGCGGCGGTCAGGCCCAGCCGATCTCAGCCCGCCAGTGGCACAGCGGGTTCCTGCCAGGCCGCTACCAGGGCGTTCGCTTCAACTCCACCGGCGACCCGGTGAGCTACGTCCGCAACCCGGCCGGCATCGACCGCGAGGCCCAGAAGGAGCTGGTCGAGACCGTCGGCCGGCTCAACCGCGCCCAGGCCGAGCTCGTCGACGATCCGGAGATCGTCACCCGCATCGCCCAGTACGAACTCGCCTTCCGCATGCAGATGAGCGTCCCCGAGCTCGTCGACTTCCGCAACGAGCCGAAGCACATCCTGGAGATGTACGGAACCCGGGGCGGCGACGCCACCTTCGCTTCCAACTGCCTGCTGGCCCGGCGCCTCGCCGAACGCGGCGTGCGCTTCATCCATCTCTACCACCGCGGCTGGGACCACCACAGCGACATCAAGAAAGGCATCGAGATCAGCACGCGGCTCGTTGATCGCGCCACCGCCGCGCTCGTCAAGGACCTCAAAGAGCGCGGCCTGTTCGAGGACACCCTCATCATCTGGGGCGGCGAGTTCGGGCGCACCCCCATGGCGCAGGGCACCGGCCGCGACCACCACATCAAAGGCTTTTCGATGTGGCTCGCCGGCGGCGGCGTCAAGGGCGGGATCGTCCACGGCGCCACCGACGAATTCGGCTACAACGCCATCGAGAACCCTGTCCACGTGCACGACCTCCACGCCACCATGTTGCATCTGCTCGGAATCGACCACACCAAACTCACCTACCGGTTTCAAGGCCGCGACTTCCGCCTCACCGACGTCGCCGGCCGTGTGGTGAAAGAGATCCTCGCCTGAGGGGGCCGCTCCCGGCCGGCCGAAGCTGGACGGCCGGCGGCGCACCGTGAGAGACTGGCTTCGGAGATCTCCGATGCGTCTCGGTGCGGTCACTTACAACGTTCTCAAGGATTGGGACCTGGAAACCATCATCGCTAGGCTCGAGGAAGCCGGCACGTTCGAAGGCGTCGAACTGCGCACCTCGCATGCCCACCGCGTCGAACCGGAGATCGGACGCGAGGAGCGCGAGCGCGTCCGGCGCCGCTTCGAACGCAGCCGCATCCGGCTGGTCGGCTTCGGCACGACCTGCGAGTTTCACTCGCCGGATCCTGCCGTTCGCCGCCGGCAGGTCGAGATCGGCAAAGCCTTCATCGACCTGGCCCATGACACCGGAGCGCTGGGCATCAAGGTCCGGCCCAACGCGCTCCCGGAAGGCGTGCCGCCCGAGACGACCATCCGCAATATCGCCGCCTCGCTCCGCGAACTGGCCGAGTACGGCATGGGCCGCGGCGTCGAGGTCTGGCTCGAAGTCCACGGCCGCCAGACCAGCGACCCGAAAATCTGCGCCGAGATCATGCGCCAGACGCGCCACGAATACGCCGGCCTGTGCTGGAATTCCAACCACACCCCTCAGGAAGTGGTCAACGGGTCGATCCAGGCCGGCTTCCGCCTGCTGCAGCCCTGGATCAAACACGTGCACATCAACGAACTGGCGAATGATTATCCCTGGCGGGAATTGTTCACCCTGCTGCGCCGCAGCGGCTACGACCGCTACACGATGATGGAGGCCCAGGAAAGTAAAGAGCCCGAGCGTTTCCTCCGCTGGTATCGCGCGCTCTGGCGCGAGCTCAACCGCCCCTGAAGCGCCGCCGTCAAACGACCGGCGGCCGGCTGCCGGCCTCCTCGACCTCGGCGTCCAGACCCGGCACGTGCGGCTCGTCGGCCGGTTCGGCGGAAGCCTCCAGCTTGCGGCTCCGCGAAATGATCAGCAGCAGGCCGGCCAGCACGGTGCCGATCGACAGCAGGCCGCCCGGCGCCCGCAAGCGCGGCTCGAGCGCCGGCACGACGTAGAAAGCGCCGAGTCCGCCCGCCACTATCAGCACGAACCCAAACACGAGGACGGCGACGGACCACGCGCGGCGCGAGTGCGCCATAACCGCCTCCGAGACCAGAATACCCCCTTATCCGGATCCGATCAAGAAGTTTGCGCCCACGAGCGCCGGCGTGTCGTTAACATGTGATCCTGTCCGGTCCAGTTCACACATGATCTGTCCGCCTTGAGAGCCCCAAGCCCGGCAGTACTCGGCCGCCGCGATGGAGCGGATGAGGAAGCCAGAGGATGTGCTGTTGAAAGCGGTGGCCAAGAAGATCACTTGGCGGGACGCGGCAGAGATCATCGGGGTGAGGGACCGGACACCACCAGTTGCTTGTCTGACGCGAGCGGCGAAAGTATAATGCCAGGACATGTCCGCCGGACGTGCGGACAGGGGAGTTGACGCCGATGAGGAAGATCATTTGATTGTTCGGCCTGATCGCGGCGGCGGCCGCCCTGGCGCAGGTGGCCACCGGGACGATCAACGTCGAGGTGCAGGACGCCTCCGGGGCCGTGGTGCCCGGCGCGACGGTGACGCTGACGCGCACCGCCACCGGCGAGGTGCGCCAGGGCAAGACAAACGAGCGCGGCCTGCTTCGCGCCGCCTTCATGCCGCTCGGCGCTTACACGCTGGCCGCCGAAGCGCCGGGTTTCAAACGAACGACGCTCTCGGGCCTGGAGCTGCGCGTCGATCAGGACGCCAACATCACCGTGACACTCAGCCCCGGCGACGTCGTCGAGACGATCGAGGTGACGGCGACGACGCCTCTACTCGAGGCGACCACATCCTCGGTCGGGCAGGTGATCGAAAACCGGAAGATCCTCGAGCTGCCGCTCAACGGCCGCAATCCGTTCGCGCTCGGGCTGCTGGCGGGCAACACCAACCCGGTCTTCGGCATGGGCACCAACATGCCGTTCGTCGGCGGCGGCGGGCGCTTCGGCAACAACGAGGTGCTGCTCGACGGCGTCGACAACAACACGATCCAGAACCGCGGCGCGGTCGGGCGGGCCGGCATCGCCTACATTCCTTCGGTCGACGCGGTGCAGGAATTCAAGGTGAAGACCAACAACTTCTCGGCCGAATTCGGCAAGAGCGCCGGAACCGTGGTGAGCGCGACGATCAAGTCCGGCTCGAACGAGTTCCACGGCTCGCTGTTCGAGTTTCTGCGCAACGACAAGCTCGACGCGAACAACTTCTTTACCAACGCCGCCCGCCTGCGCAAGGCCAAGTTCCGCCAGAACCAGTTCGGCGGCGCCCTCGGCGGGCCCATCCTCCGCGACCGCACGTTCTTCTTTTTCGACTACGAAGGGACGCGGCGCTCGACGGCGGCGAGCAGCTCGATCCTGGACGTGCCCACGACGGAGATGCGGGCCGGCGACTTCTCCGGCTATCCGGGGATCATTTTCGATCCCGGGGCGCGGCGGATCGGCCCGACCGGCGCCGTGATTTCCGAGCCGTTCCCCAACAAGCGCATTCCGGCGTCGCGGATCAACCCGACGTCGGCGGCGATCGCGGCGCTCGTGCCGGCGCCGAACTTCGGCCCCGCCGGGGCCGCCTCGCGCAACTACTTCCGCCAGTCCCCCCGCACCTTCCAGCAGGACCGGTGGGATCTGCGGATCGATCAGCGCCTGGGCAATGCGAACACGCTCTACGGGCGCTTCTCCTTCTCCGACGAAAGCGAGCCGGTGCCCGGCCGGTTCGAGGGCTTCATCGGGGGCGGCTCGACCTTCGCCAACGCTTCGCGGCACTTCGTGCTCAACGACACGCACGTGTTCTCGGCCACCGTCGTCAACGAGTTCCGCTTCGGCTATGCGCGGCACAATGACAGCCAGATCGGCGATGCGCCGAACGGCGTGGCCTTCGCCGACCAGAACCGGCTGGCGCTGTTCCCCTTCCCGGTGCGGGGCTTTCCGTCGATCGCCTTCAACTTCTCGGGCAACATCAGCGGCTCGCAGCAGTTCACCTCCTGGGGCGGCGGCATTACCACCATCAATATCCTGAACACATTCAAGTGGACCGCCACCCTCAACAGCCCCCGGGGCAACCCCCCCGGCAAGGTGGGAGGCGACATCCGCCGCTACCGCTACGAGGTGCTCAAGGGTTCGCCGTTTTTCGGCGAGATCATCTTCGGCTCGATCTTCTCCTCCAGCTCGGACGCGCCGGGCTCGGGCGCGCCGTTCGCCGACTTCTTGATGGGCTTTCCCTCGACGCTGCAAGGCACGCAGATGCTCGACTGGGGCCGCCACCGGTGGATCTATGCGGCGCCCTACTTCCAGGACGACTGGAAAGTGACTTCGCGCCTGACGCTGAACCTGGGCATCCGCTACGACCTGTTCACCCAGCCGGTGGACGCCCGCGACCGCGGAAGCCTGTTCGACACGCGCACGGGCCGCTTCCAGTTGCCGGGACGGGACGGCTTTTCGCGGGCGATCGTCAACGGCGACCACAACAACATCGCCCCGCGGTTCGGCTTCGCCTGGCAGGCCCGCTCCAAGCTGGTGATCCGCGGCGGCTACGGCATGTTCTACGGCCTGCGCGACCAGAACCAGGAAACGACGCAGTTTTCGGGCAACAATCCCAACACGCCCGACCTGACCGTTCCGGTGGTCAACGCGGCCACGACGGTCTCACCGCCCTTTACGATCAACTCGCCGATCGTGGCCGCGCCGTCGGCCGTGACGCTGGCCTCATTCACGCCCCAGCGGCCCTTCGTGCGGACGATCCGGACGCAGTTGTTCGATCACGCCCGCTTCCCGGTGCTCCATCAGTTCAACCTCAGCTTCCAGTACGAACCCGTCCCCAACTGGCTGTTCGAGGTGAACCTCACCGGCTCGCGGGGGCGCGACCTGGCTACCGCCTTCCTGCACTTCAACCAGGTGCCGTTCGAGTACGCGCTCGAGGGACGCAACCGCCAGGTCGACCGCCCCTATCCGAACATCAACGGAAACATCCCGACGGTCTCCGATATCGCCCGCTCCAGCTACCATTCGGTAAATTTCAAGGTCGAAAAGCGCTACTCGGCCGGATTGAGTTTTCTGGTCAACTACACGATCCAGAAAAACATCGGCGACGGGGGCACCGGGCCGAGCGCCTTTTCGCAAAACGGCGGCACCAGCTTCGTGCTGGACAACTACAACCTCTCGCTCGAGCGCTCGGTGGATCCGCTCGACGTGCCGCAGGTCTTCGTCGCCAGCTACGGCTACGAGCTTCCCTGGGGGCCGGGCAAGCGCTGGCTGAACGCGCCGGGCGCTCTGGGCAAACTCCTCGGTGGCTGGCAGGTGAACGGCATCACGACGCTGCGCGGCGGCTTTCCGAGCGACCTGAGGACCAACCGCCTCGCCCCCATCTTCAACACCTTCAACGTGCCGGACCGGGTTCCCGGCGAGCCGGCGCAGGTCCAGCAGAACCGCGGCCCGGACAGCTTCTTCAACCCGAAGGCCTTCCGCGTGCCGGGCACCGTGCTGAGCAAGAGCGGCACGCCCATCCAGATGATCGGCAATGCGGGCCGGCGTTTTGTCCGCGGCCCCGGTTCGGTCAACTTCGATTTTTCGCTCTTCAAGAACACGCGGCTCACCGAAGGCTCGACGCTCCAGTTTCGCGCCGAGTTCTTCAACCTGACCAATACGCCGACCTTCTTCCTGCCGCCCGGCAACGCGGCCAGCATGACCTGCATCGGACCTTCGCCGGGCTCGGCCTGCGATGCCTCCAATCCCGGCTTCGGAAAGCTGTCGAGCGGGACGGCGACGGGACGCCAGATCCAGTTCGGCCTCAAGCTGCTGTTCTAGGAACGCCCATGCGGACCCGATGGTTGCGATGGACCGCGCTGGCGGTGATGGCGGCCGGCGGCGCCTCGGCTCAGCCGGAACTGGTCTTCCCTTACGGGGCGGTGTACTTTCGCAAGTCCAGCCCGCCGGAGGAGGACTGGGAGCAGGATCACAAGACGGCCGCCTCGCTGGGGCTGAACATCATGCGCCACTGGTACATGTGGTCGGCGATCGAGACGGCCCCCGAGAAATACGACTGGCGCGACTACGACCGCATGATGGAGCTCGAGGCGCGCCACGGCATTCGCGTGGTGATTGCCGAGATGATCACCGCGGCGCCTGAGTGGGTCTGGAAGCGCTATCCCCACGCCCGCTTCGAGGCCCACGACGGCTACCGGGGCGTCCCGTCGATCTCCGCCAGCGCGGCCGTGGGGGGCTTTCCCGGCTTGTGTCTGGACAATGACGACGTCCGCGAGCTGGCCGGGCAGTTCCTCAAGGCGCTGGCCGGCCGCTATAAGGATCATCCGGCCACGTACGGCTATGACCTCTGGAACGAGTGCAACAGCTCGGGCGGGGGCGGCGGCTACTTTCAGGTGGCTTCGAGCGCCCACATCCCCAACGAGCATCGCGGAACCGGCCTCGGGCGGATGTACTGCTACTGCCCGGCGACGCAGCGGCTGTTCCGTGCGTGGCTCCAGCGGCGCTATGGTTCGCTCGAGGAGCTGCACCGGCGGTGGCATCGCTATTTCGCTTCGTGGGAGGACGTCGAAGCGCCCCGCACCGGCGGGCCGTACGCCGACTGGCTGGACTGGCTCGAGTTTCGCGAAGACCGGGCGCACGAGCTGCTGCGCTGGCGCCGCGACGTGATCCGCTCGGTGGACGAGCGCAACCGCATCACCGCCCACGGCCTCGCTTACTCCCTCGAATACCTGCCCTCGGTCTCGGCCAACGACTGGCGGGCGGCCGCCGAAGTCGAAATCTACGGCTTCACCTGGGTGCCCTCGCGCAAGGGCAACCAG
>JBBIMZ010000002.1:20891-22672 GCA_037444135.1 Solibacteraceae bacterium | reverse complement strand
GTCACTTCTATGCTATCACGTTTCGGCCGGCGGCTCGGCCGCACCCCGATCCGCCTAAGCCGCCGCCGTTCGCAACCGGTAGCCTGAGTCCAGCTACTGGTGCGCCAGCAGGATCTGGTGGATGTCGTACGGGTGCGTCGGCGCGCCGGTGAGGGCGTTGCGCACCACTTGGAAGACGTGCTCCAGCCCCGCCGCGTCGTCGATGTCGATGTCGGCCACCCAGCGGCTGCCCCGCGCAAAGAACGTCAGCTGGAGGTTGCCGTAGCTGTCGCGCGTCTTGAAGCTCCCTGCTCGGGAAAAACCCTTCGGCGGGGTGTGCAGCGTGTCCGGCGCCGGTTCGAAGGTCTCCTCCGCCAAGCTGTGCTTGACCTCCTCGCGCAGCTCCTTCGGCACGGCTGCAAAGAACCGGTCGCCGCGAATCTCGAGCAGCTCGGAGCCCTCTTCCGCCAGATAGGCAAGCACGCTGCGGCCGTTGGCCAGCAACGTCCGGCCGGCTTTCGCCAGAACGTTCAGCAGCCCGGCGCGGCGGATCGAGTCGAGATTCAAATACAGATCCGGCCCTGCGTTCCCCGCTTGGCCCAAAACCTTGCTGCTCCGCCCGCGCAGATTCCGCGCCGGCTCGCTCAAGTCCTCGTACGCCGGGAAGTCGACCCGGACGACCTTGCGCGCGTCGATCGGCATGAGGATCCGCCGCACGTTTGCGGCCTCGCCGTCGGTCGAAAGGAATCGCCGCACCGGACGGTACGAGGGCGCGACGATCTCGGTCAGGTACAGATTGTGCGGCGCGCCCAGCAGATTCCCGATCACGATCTCGCGCGAAACATCCAGCCCGGTCAGCCGCACCTGATCGCTCAAGGCCTGGTTGCGGAGCGTCACCTCGACGGGTTCCCGGATGAACTCCCCGTAGGCATCCACGATCCTCAGCCGCAAACGGCCGTCCCTCGCCATTCCCAGCACCTCCTCCCTGTGTTCAGTATCACGGGAGCCCGGCGAGTCTCATAATTCCCTCCCAGCGGCCCAGTGCCGCCGCGGCGCCCGCTCCCGCTCACCGCCCCTGGCCGCCGGCCAGGCGCTCGATCTCCTCGAGCTGCTTGCCCGCCTCGGCCCACTTGCCCTCGGCGGCCAGCGACCGGTAGCGGCGCAGATGTTCGCGGATGGCCTCCAGGCGCGCATCCCCGCGCGCCGTCTCCGCCGGGCGCGCCGCACTTTCCCCGGGCGTCTCGGCCGGGCGGGGAGCTCCGGCGGTGACGCCCCCGAGCGAAGCCAGCTCGGCGAGCGCCTCCTCGTAGGTGTCGCGGTAGATCAGCTTGTTGCCCATGGCCAGCACCACTTTCTTGAGCTGCGGCATGCGCGCCTCGGCCGCCTGGATGTAAATCGGCTCGACGTAGATCAGCGTGTTTTCGACCGGCAGCACCAGCATCTGACCCCGCAGCACCTGGGAGCCTTGCTGGTTCCACAGCGTCAGATCCTTGGAGATGTACTGGTCCTGGTTGATGCGCGCCTCGATCTGCATCGTCCCGAAGAACAGCTCCTGCTAGGATAGTTGCAGAAAGAGCAACTCGACCAGCATGTCGCCGACGCAGCGCGCCAGCATCAACCCGATCAAATTGTCTTTGTTGCGCGGCGTGAAGGGCAGCATCAGCAGGAACTCGGCCTGATTCTCGCCCGGCAAGGTCGCCACCACGTAAGTCGGCTGCAAGGGTTGCGGCCGCAACTCCGGTCCATAGATGTTCCGCCCGATGTCCCACAGGTCCTCTTTGTTATAGAAGGCTTGCGGATCC
>JBBIMZ010000002.1:0-20804 GCA_037444135.1 Solibacteraceae bacterium | reverse complement strand
GCCGGCCGCAGCAAGGCGGGAAACAGGCGCTGGTAGGCCCGAATCACGGGGTCGCCCGGGTCGAACACGTACAGCCGCGTTTCCCCGGTGTAGGCGTCCACGGTCGCCTTCACCGAATTGCGGATGTAGTTGATCCGGCCCACGCCTTCCAGGTTCAGGATCTTCGAGTACGGATGCGCGTTCGAAGTCGTGTATCCGTCCACCGTCCAGGCCAGCCGGCCGTCCTCGCGCAGCACCAGATAGGGATCGTCGTCCCAGGAGATGAATCCGGCGACGTGGCGCAGCCTCTCGCGGACGTTCCGCCGGATCATTATCCGGCTCTCGCCGGTGAATAGCGTCGTCAAGACGATATTGACGTCGCCGTAGGCGAGCGCCGCCGCCACGCGCATCGGAAACGAAGCGATGGGGAAGCCGCCGGAGCCCTCGTAGCGCGAAAAGACGTTCTCGCTACCCGAAGGGTAGTTGAACTCCATCTCTTTGGTCCGCACGAACACCGGCTCGTGCGTCACCTCGCCGTAGTAGATCTCCGGCCGCGTCAGCTTCAGGCTCCCGCTCTTCACCTGCGGCGGAGCGTCCTGCACGAACAGCACCGGAAGCCCCTCCGAAGTGATCCGGTTGGCCTCCGCCATCACCACCCCGTAGCCGTGCGTGTAGATGAAGTGCGGATTGACCCAGCGCGCTTGCGCGTCCGGCAACTGGCGGATATCGAGCTCGCGGGGCGACAGCATCACCTGGCGCAACTGGCCGTCGATGACGTAGCGGTCCACGTCGGAGTCGTGAAACACGTAGTAGGTGCGCAGCGCCTGGATCTGCGTCGTCGTGTCGTGAAAGGCCCGCCAGTCCCACAGCCGCACGTTGTCGAACAGCGCCCGATGCGCCACCGGATCGATCTGCTTTTCGAGCACCGCCCGGAACTCCACTTCCCGCGCCCGCCGGTCGAGCCCGTAGGCCGAACGCGTTGCGTGAATGTGCGTTTCGATGTACGGCCGCTGGATCGTGATCTCGGTCGGCCGCACGTAGGTGGCCGCCACGATCGCGGGCACGGCCGCGCGCACCACCAGCACCACGATCAGCGAGCCCGCCGCCAGCCAGCGGCCCATCCACACCAGCAGCGCCGACACGAGGCAGGAGGCGATCCCCAGCCATTGCAGCGGCAGCGTGATCTTCGTGTTCACCCAGTCGGCCCCCACCATGAAGCCGTGGTCGGTGAACAACAGTTCGTAACGGCCGAGAAAGTACCGGATCGCGAGCGCGATCAGGAAGACCGCCGCCGCTCCGCGCAGGAACTTCGACTCCAGCCCTCCTTCGAGCCGCAGGATCCGCACATCGAGCTCCTGCGCCTGCTGGAGTTCGACCAGCCGGTCCTTGAGCTGCCAGGCGCGCGCCGTGATCCAGAACACTAGCGCGGCCACCAGCGTCAGCGCCAGCAGATAGCGCCGGAGCAGCGAGTAAAACGGCAGGCCGAACAGATAAAACGAAAGCGGCTTGCCGAATACCGGATCATGCCAGGCGGTCGCTTCCGGCGGCAGATGACGCCCGCCGAAATAGCGCACCACCGTCCAGGTGTCGACGCTCGAGGAGGTGACGAAGACCGCCAGCAGCACGAGCACGAGGGTCACGATCCGGCCGTACCACCGGCTGCGGACGCGCGCCGCCTCCGCAAACACGAGGCCGCGGCGGTGCGCCGCAAGAAACAGGACGAAGGCGAGCAGCGCCCCCGCGGCGACAGGCGCCACCCGGTAGCCCAGCATGCCGTACCAGGTGGCGAGCTGGCCCAGCTCCTTCCACCATTGATATTCGAGAACGTAGGAGGCAATCGTTCTGGCGCTGATCAGCAGGACGGCGACGACGATCAGCAGGCCGATCAGGCGGCCTTGTTTGCGCGGAGCGGGTAGTTCTGCGTACGCCACATTACCATCCTACGGTGGCGCGCCCCGCCGGGGCCAGCGCGACTGCGTCCGGCCTTACGACACCCGCTTGGGCGAGTGCTTGTTCAGCAGGCCCAGCAACCGCTCGGCGCCCTTCGGCGCGGCCATGTCGGAAGCGACGATCTCGCGGTTGGCGAGCTCTTTCCCGTAAAGTTCTTTGTTGGCCGAATGATCCGGCCGCAGCGTCGACCCGGTGAGCGAGATCCCGCCGAAAACGCCGCGCGCCCGCGAGTAGGTCAGGATCTCGGCGCTCATCTGCGCGTCCGTTTGCGCTTGCGCCGTCCGTCCCACCGGTCCGGCGGCCGCCGAGGCGTCGCCGCCCAGCGTGAACTTGCTCGACAACAGCTTGTCCCGTCCCCGCTCGTTCATCACCAGCATGATCACGTCGGTTTCCGAGCCGCCGATCTGCAAGCCGAAGCTGCCGCCCTCCATCCGCACCGCCGCCGGCGCCGACCAGCCCTCGCCGCCCGCCTTGCGGCAGCTCAAAAAGCCGCGCCCGTAGCTGCCCCCAACGATGAAGGCGCCCTTCTTCATCCCTGGAATGATCACCACGCACTGAGCCTTGTTGAGCAGATCCTGCGGGATGGACTGCTCGGCCATCTGCATCGTGTCCTCGAACACCGCCGCCGCCTGCTCCAGACGCTTCTCGGCGTCCGAGGCGCCGAGCAGCGCCAGCGCGCACCCCAGCGCCGCCACCACCGTCTTCCTTTTCATAGTCTCCCTCCGGTCCAGGGGCCGGACCGCGCCGGACCCTCGCTTCATTTTAGCCCTGCGCCGGCGCCTGCTGTCAGGCTCCGGGGGATCCGCGGCACACGGGTTGAACCGCTACCGTTGCTTCCTTCCGGACCTGGCGGGGTTCGCGGCCGCCCGTTGCACGGAGCCCGGAGCCTGACAGTAGCGCATTCTAGCACGCGCGGCCGCCCCGGGCCGTCAGAAGGCCAGCCGCAGCGCAAACTGGATCTCGCGCGCCGGCTGCGCCAGCGTCGTGATCGTGCCGAAGGCCGAACGGGACCGGTTGGCGTTCGGCGCGCCCAGGTTCGTCTTGTTCAGCAGGTGCGACGTTGCGGCCCGCGTTGCCGAACGGACGCGAGGGATCCGTCGGCATTTGCACGGTTTCGGGGTTGAGCCAGCGCTCGGCCCGGCGCTGGCCCTCGGGCATCAGCGAGCCGTGAAATTCGTTGGTGCCGCTGCGGATCGCCGCGTTGATCACCGCGCCGGCGGCGCGCCCGAACTCGGCGCTGAAGTTGTTGGTCTCCAGGCGGAACTCCTGCACGGCAGGGTCGCGGATGGCCCTGAGCACGGCGGCGGTCTCAAACTGTGCGGTCAGGGGACCGCAGAAGGCCAGCCACAGCAGGGCCGGGGCGGCCAAAGCGCGCGGACGAACTGCGAGCATGGGAAGACCTCCTCATAGCGATACCAGATCGCAGGGCGAGCAGCCTGCATACGTTTTCAGGAAACCGCTTCTTGCCGCGGCGCCGCGGATAAGTTAAATTTCTGTAAACGTGTGCAGCCCGCCCCTCCCACGCGCCGTCTCCATCAAGGAAATCGCCCGCCTCGCTCAGGTCTCCCACTCCACGGTCTCCCGCGCGCTGCGCCACAGCCCGCTCGTGAACCCGAAAACCGCCGAGCGCATCCGCCGCATCGCCGAGGAGTCCGGCTACTGCCCCAGCGGACCCGCCCGCAGCCTCGTCACGCGCCACACCGAAACGATCGGCGTCATCGTCACCAGCATCGCCGACCCGTTGCACGCCGAGGTGGTCGGCGGCATCGAGGAGGCGGCCAACGAGCACGGCTTCTCGGTCTTTCTCGCCAACTCGAACGCGGACCCGGAGCGCGAGTTCCACGTCGTGCGCTCCTTCCAGCAACACCGCGTCGACGGGCTGATCGTCGCCGCTCCGCGCGTGGGCGCGCTCCATATGGCCGCCCTCTCGCGCATGCGCATCCCTATCGTGCTGGTCAACAACCAGCACCCGAGCGAGTTCGTCCACTCCGTCGCCATCGCCAACGTCGATGCGGCCCGCCAGGCCACGCGCCATCTGATCGCCCTGGGCCACCGGCGCATCGCCTCTCTCGGCAACCGCTTCGGCTACCAGTCCGACACGGAACGCTTCGCCGGCTACCGCCAGGCGCTCGCCGAAGCCGACCTGCCGTTTGAACCCGATCTGGTCGTGCACGGCGATGGCACACCCGGCGGCGCACCGGCTGCGATGGCCCGGCTCCTGGGGCTGGCCGCCCCGCCGACGGCGGTGTTCTGCTACAACGACATGACCGCGCTCGCCGTTTTGCGCCACCTGCGCTGCCTGGGACTCCGCGTGCCGGAAGACGTCTCGCTCATCGGCTTCGACGACCTGTTTCTGGCCGAGTACACCGATCCCCCGTTGACCACCATGCGCCAGCCGATGTGGCAGATGGACCGCGCCGCCGCGCGCATGCTCCTCGATCTGCTCGAAGGCAACGCCGCCGTCGAAAACGTGCAGATGCCCGCCGAGCTGATCCTCCGCCAGTCCACCGCCCCTCCCGGGAGCTCCCATGGCTGACCTGCTGATTCCGCCCGGCCGCTTCGACTACCGGAAGCGTTGCTTCGGCTCCCCGCCGCGCCCGCCGCGTCCGGAACAAGAAGGATCCGCACCTGCCGGCGGTGCACTGAAGAGAAAGGAAACCCCATCGTGGATGTCGTGATTCTCGGCCGTATCGGCTACGACCTCTATTCGGAGGAGCCGCACGTGCCCCTGCCCCGCGTGCGCCGCTTCTCGCGCTACCTGGGCGGCTCGAGCGCCAACATGGCCGTGGGCCTGGCGCGCTTGGGCGCCCGCGTCGGCCTCATCTCCAGCCTCGGCGACGACCTGCTCAGCGAGTTTCTCCTGGAGTTCCTCCGCGCCGAGCAGGTCGACGTCAGCCACGTGCGGATCGTGCCCGGCTACCTGCCCTCGCTCGCCATCACCGAGGTGTCGCCCCCGGACCGCTTCCCCCAGGTCTTCTACCGGCACGACGCGGTCGATATCCGGCTCGAGGCCGGCCGCGAAGACCTTGAGTTCGCCGCCTCCGGCCGCATGTTCGTCACCAACGGCACGGCGCTGTGCGGCTCGCCGTCGCGCGAATCCACCTACCGGGCGCTCGAACGCGCCCGCGCCGCCGGCTGCCGCGTCGTGCTGGACGTCGACTACCGCGCCATGTCCTGGCCCACGCCCGAGAGCGCCGGCCTGGCGATCCGCCTCGCCTTGCCCTACGTCGACATCCTGATCGGCAACCCGCCGGAGCTGAAGCTGGTGGCCGGCGCCGAAGCGCTCGAGGCGGCCGTCGAGCGCCTGCGGGCGCGCGTGCCCGTGCTCGTCTCCAAGCTCGGTCCCGAAGGCACGCGCGTGTGGGCCGACCGCGCCGCCCACTTTCTGCCTCCCTACCCGGTCGAAGTCGTCAGCACGATCGGCGCCGGCGACGGCTTTGCCGCCGGCTTCCTCTTCGCCCTGCTCGAAGGCCTGCCGCTCCCCGAGTGCCTCCACTGGGGCAACGCCGCCGCGGCCATCGTCGTCAGCCACTTGAGCTGCTCGGAAGCGATGCCCCGCCGGGAAGAGATCGAGCAGATGATGGCGCGCCATCGCCGGGCGGTGCAGCCGTGAGGGACGCCGTGACGTTTTCGGGCGCGCAGATCCTGCCCGAGACGCTGATCGCCCGTCTGGTGGACAAGCGCATCGCCGACCCCGATTACGCCTGGCGCGCCGCCCAGGTGCGCCGTCGCCGCGCCCACTTCGCTCCGGACGGCAAGCTCTGCCTGCTGGCCGCCGATCATCCGGCCCGGCGCGTCACCGCCGCGGGCGCCGATCCGCTCGCTATGGCCGACCGCCGGGACTATTTGGGCCGTATCCTCCGGGTGCTCGCCGGCCGGCGCGTCGACGGCGTGATGGCGACGATGGACATCCTGGAGGACCTGCTCGCGCTCGACGGCCTGCGCCGCGAGGCCGGCGCCGCGTCCCTGCTCGACGGCCGGCTCCTCGTCGCCAGTCTGAACCGCGGCGGCCTGGCAGGCGCCGTCTGGGAGCTCGACGACCCGGTCACCGGCCCCACGGCCGCCACCTGCGCCGCCTGGAAGCTCGACGGCGCCAAGATGCTGCTCCGCGTCGCCGACGACGATCCCGGTTCGCTCAGGACGATGCTGGCTTGCGCGCAGGCGATCACGGAGGCCAACCGGCACGGCTTGCGCTTCTTTCTCGAACCGCTCCCGGCCGCGCGCGAGGCCGGCTCGCTCCGCATCCTGAAAACCCCCGAGGCGCTGGCGCGTCTGGCCGGCGTCGCCTCGGCCCTCGGAAACAGCAGCCGGAACCTTTGGCTCAAGCTCCCTTATTGCGACGGATACGAGCGCGTGGCGCGCGCCACCACCTGCCCCATCCTGCTGCTGGGCGGGGAAACGGCGGCAAGCGCGGAACCGTTCCTCGGCCAGGTGCACGCCGCCCTCTCAGCCGGACCCAACGTGCGCGGGGCGCTGGCGGGACGCAACGTCCTCTACGCCGGTTTTGACGATCCGCTCGCCGTCGCGGAAGCCCTCGGCGGAATCATTCACGAGGGCTGGAGCGTGGAAGAGGCGCTCGCGACAGGCAGACGCCTGGCGCTCGAGACGCCGCCGGGCGCGGTCCGGCTCGGATGAGGAGGGAACCGTCAAAGTCGAAGGCTCACCATCGCCGGGCTGTGGCGGTGGATCGATCCGGCGAGCCCCTGACGCTCACTCGCGCACCGGCGTCTGCTTGAGCCAGCGCTCGAAAAAGCTCTGCGAGGCCGGATCGATCGCCGGCCCGTTCGGTTTGTGGCCGTCGGTGGTGAGGACGAACTGGAGGCGCTCGGGCACGCCGACGAGCGTGTAGACCTCCTTGGCCCGGTTGAAGTAGCCCCAGCTCTGCAAATCGTCCGAATCGCCGCCGCAGTCCTCGCAATCGCCCCGCCCGCCGATCAGCAGAAAGGCGCGCGGAGCGGCCAGCGCCATCAACTCATGATGGTCATGCTCGAAGCCGGGCCGCGCCGGGTCCGGGTTCAGCATGCTGAGAACGGTATGCTCCCTCGTCGGGATGCCCGGAAACGGCCGCAGCCAGTCCAGGTACCAGGGATCGTACCAGTTGGTTCCTCCGTTCACCGCTATGTGCGGGTCCAGCGCCACCGTCGCCTTGATCTGAGGCAGGAAGGCAGCGACGTAGACCGCCGCCTTGGCGCCGAGCGAAAAGCCGATGAAACCGACGCGGCGCCCGTCCACCTCCGGGAGGCTTCTCAAATAGTCGTACTCGCGCCGCGCGTCGTGCACCATCTTGGCGAGCGGCAGCCAGTGCCCGAAGCGCTCGTAGAGTTTCTCGGGCGCTCCTTTGCGCGCCGTCGTGCCGTCGCGGTAGTTGCGAATGAACGACCAGCCCGTCAGCACCACGTAGCCGCGCTGCGCCAGCCAGCTTCCCCAGTACTGTTCCGGCGCCGTGTAGTCGGGCGTCGACGAAGTCCAGGCGATCACCGCCGGGAACGGCCCCCGTCCCTGGCCCCGCGGCACCAGGAGCAGGTGCGGCTGGTAGAAATCCTTCTCGATCGGCAGCTCCAGATGGATCCGCGTATAGCCTTCCTTCTCCTGCTTGTCCAGCACCCGCGCCTTGCGGACGTCGCCGAACCAGCGCTTGTCATCGCCCTGCGGCTCGAGCTTGCCGAGCATCGTCACCCAGTAGCGGTGAATCTCCGGCCGCCGCTTCCGGTACCAGTCCCGCTTCGAGCGCAGCCCTTCGACCAGCGACGGGATCTCGTGGTTTTCGGCGCCCGGCTCCGGCGCCGGGCTGCGTTTGGAGGTCACCTTGTGCTGATTCAGCCGGCGGCTCGGATCCGGCGCCTGCGCCGCCCACAGCGCCAGCGCCAGCACTATCCACACTGCCATCGCGCGTCTTAGCGGCGGAAGGCCGCCGGACCCGCAAACCGGGCGTTGTCGCCCAGTTGCTCTTCGATCCGCAGCAACTGGTTGTACTTGGCGATGCGATCGGTGCGGCTCGCCGAGCCGGTCTTGATCTGACCCGCGCCGGTCGCCACCGCCAGGTCGGCGATAAAGGCGTCCTCGGTCTCGCCCGAACGGTGCGAGATCACCGAAGTGTACCCTGCTCTCGCGGCCATCCGGATCGCCTCCAGCGTCTCGGTCACCGTCCCGATCTGGTTCAATTTGACAAGGATCGAGTTGGCGACGCCTTCGTCGATGCCCCGCCGGAGCCGCGCCGTGTTGGTGACGAACAGGTCGTCGCCGACAAGCTGGATCCGCTTGCCCAGCCGCTGTGTCAGCAGCTTCCAGCCCGCCCAGTCGTCCTCGGCCATGCCGTCCTCGATCGAGACGATCGGGTACCGGTTGACCCAATCCTCCCAGAACGAGGCCAGCTCCTCGGCCGTCTTCACGCTGCCGTCGGATTTCTTGAATACATAGCGGTGCGCGGCCTTGTCGTAGAATTCACTCGCCGCCGGATCGAGCGCCAGGCCGATCTGCTCGCCCGGCCGGTACCCGGCCCGCTGGATCGCTTCCATGATCAGTTTCAGCGCCTCCTCGTTGGCCTTCAGGTTCGGCGCAAAGCCGCCTTCGTCTCCCACCGCCGTCGAATAGCCCTTCGGCTTGAGCACGCTCTTGAGGGTGTGGAACACCTCGGCCCCCATGCGCAGCGCCTCGGCGAAGCTCGCGGCCCCGTAAGGCACGATCATGAACTCCTGCACGTCCACCGAGTTGTCGGCGTGCACCCCGCCGTTGAGGATATTCATCATCGGCACGGGCAGTTCCGAGGCCGCTACGCCGCCCAGATAGCGGTAGAGCGGCAGCTCGAGGGAGGCCGCCGCCGCGCGCGCCGCCGCCATCGACACCGCCAGGATCGCATTGGCCCCCAGCCGGCCTTTGTTCGGCGTGCCGTCCAGCCGGATCAGCTTGCGGTCCAGCCCTTCCTGGTCGAGCGCATCGGCGCCGCACAGCGCGTCGGCGATCTCGCCGTTGATGTTCGCGACGGCTTTCCGCACGCCTTTGCCCAAATACCGCGGCGCATCCTTGTCGCGCAGCTCGAGCGCCTCATGCTCGCCGGTGGAGGCGCCCGAAGGAACCGCCGCCCGGCCCACCGCGCCGTCGGCCAGGTATACGTCGGCTTCGACGGTCGGATTGCCGCGGGAGTCGAGAATCTCCCGCCCCACGATCTTGATGATTTCTGTCATGTATCCGTATCCTTGTCCCTACTGCGAATGGCCTCGTTCCTCCCCATTGTGTCACAGCGTCCCTCAAGAGGACAAAAAAGTCTTGAATGATGATATGCTTTAAGGGTCGATCCGATGAGCGCCGCACGCATCGCCGCCTTCCTCTTGCCGGCTCTGTCAAGCGCCCTCCTCTTCGCCCAAGCCGGGCCCATCCTGACCCCGCCGCCGCCGGCCGCGCCGCGCATCAACGGTCCGCGCGTCTACGGGGCGCGGCCCGGACGCCCGTTCCTTTACCGGATTCCCTGCACCGGGCGCCGGCCCATCCGTTTCTCGGCGGACGGCCTTCCCCCGCAGATCACCCTCGATCCGGAGACAGGAATCCTCCGTGGGCGCACGCCGGAGCGCCGCGGCGACTGTCTCGTCACGTTGAAGGCCTCCAACCGTTTCGGGACCGCGCAGCGGCTGTTCAAGATCGCCGTCGGCGACACGATCGCCTTGACGCCGCCGATGGGCTGGAACCACTGGTACACGCACTACAACCGGATCACCGACGCCCTCGTGCGCGAGGCGGCCGACGTCCTGATCGCCTCGGGAATGGCCGACTTCGGCTATCAGTACGTCAACATCGACGACTGCTGGATGGTCAAGCCCGGCGATCCGAACCCCGAAATCGGCGGCCCGCCCCGCGACCCCGACGGCGCGATCCGTCCGAACCGCCGCTTCCCCGACATGGCCGCGCTCGCCGGCTATATCCACGCCAAGGGTTTGAAGTTCGGCATCTATACTTCGCCCGGACCGCGCACCTGCGCCGGCTTTGAAGGCGCCTACGGCCACGAAGAGCAGGACGCCGGAACCTTCGCCCGCTGGGGCGTCGATTTCCTCAAGTACGACTGGTGCTCCTACGGAAAGATCGCCCCGGGGACCGACCTGGCCTCCCGCCAAGCGCCCTACCGTTTGATGGGCGGCATCCTCGCCCGGCTCGACCGCGACATCCACTTGAACCTCTGCCAGTACGGCATGAGCGAGGTCTGGAAGTGGGGTCGTCAGGTCGGCGGCCACTCCTGGCGCACCACCGGCGACCTCGGCCTCGAAAAAGGCGACCGCCTGCCCGGCTTTTATCGCATCGGCCTGCGCAACGCCCGCCTCTGGGAGTACGCCGGACCCGGCGGCTGGAACGACCCGGACTACATCCTCATCGGCTGGGTCGGCAACGCCCACCGCATCGACGATCCCCCCAGCTATACCTCGCTCACTCCCGACGAGCAGTACAGCTACATGTCGATGTGGAGCCTCATGGCCGCACCCCTGTTCTACTCCGGCCTGATGAGCAAACTCGACGCCTTCACGCTCAATGTCCTCTGTAACGCCGAGGTCATCGACATCGACCAGGACTCGCTCGGCCGGCAGGCCCGCATCCTCCGCGAGAGCGACGGCGAACTGGTGCTGGTCAAGCCGCTCGAAGATGGCTCGCTCGCCGTCGGTCTGTTCAACCTCGCCGAACAGGAGCAAACCCTCCGGGTGAGCTGGAACGAACTGCGCCTCCGGGGCCGCCAGCGCGTCCGCGATCTGTGGCGCCAGCGCGACCTCGGCATCCTCCCCCGCGAATTCGCCGCCCCGGTGCCCCGCCACGGCGTCATGCTCGTGCGGATCTGGCCCGCCGGCTGATCCCGAACCCTACCGGCTTTCCTGCCGCTGCACCCGCACGCGCCGCGGCGCGCTGCGCAGGTGCCGCGCCGCCTTCTGCCGCCCTTGCTCGCTCACCTCGATCCGGTTATCCACCCGCCGCGCACCCGCGTTGCGCGCCAGGCGCGTGGGCGTCCCCTTGTGCTGCGGCACGTCCGTCTTGCCTTCGAGAATGGCGACGCCGTTGTGCACGCGCACGCGAAAGCCGTTGGCGGCGATCTTGGATCGCTCAAAGCGCCGGCGAATGGCGGCTTCCAGTGCGGCATCCTCCTGCGCGGCGTGCTTGGCCGCGGCCGTCGCCCCCGGGGGCGCCGTGGGGACCGGCGCGCGGCCTTGTCCCCACACCAGCCCTGCCGCCAGCGCCAGCCAGCCGGCTACGTACGGAACGGACAGACTCACTCGGAAACTCTCTATCGTGCTTAGTGTCCCGGAGCGATATAATTCGCACATGTCTCCGCACGATTTCAGCCGCCGCCGGTTTCTCTCCGGCAGCCTTCAGGCAGCCTCGGCGCTCACGGCCACTTCTTACTCGAGGGTCCGGGGCGCGAGCGACCGCATCCTCCTCGGCGTCATCGGTCCGGGCGAACGCGGCCGCCACGTTATGGGCCTGTTTCAGAAGGACCCGCGCGTCCAGGTGACCGCCCTCTGCGACATCTACGCCGCCCAGGTCGACAAGGCGCTCCAGCTCGCCCCGGGCGCCAAGACCTTCCGCGACCACCGCGCGCTGCTCGAGTTCAAAGAAGTCGACGTCGTGCTCATCGCCACCCCGGACCACTGGCACGCCCAAACCACCATCGACGCCCTGAACGCCGGCAAGGACGTCTACGTCGAAAAGCCGCTTACGCTCACCATCGAGGAGGGCCCCGCCATCGTCAAGGCCGCCCGCGTCAACGAGCGCGTCTGCCAGGTCGGCATGCAGCAGCGCTCCGGCCCCCACTACCTTCAGGCCAAGCGCGAATACTTCGATACCGGCCGGCTCGGCAAAATCACGCTGGCGCGCACCTGGTGGCACGGCAACACCTACCACTTGCGCCGCGCCCCGGACTCCCTCCGCCGGCAGCCCTCCAACCTGGACTGGGCGCGCTTCCTCGGTCCGCTCAAGTGGCGCGACTGGGACCCCCAGCAGTATTGGAACTGGCGCGCCTATCTCGATTTCGGCGGCGGCCAGGTCACCGACCTGTTCACCCACTGGATCGACGTCGTCCACATGTTCCTCGGCCAGGAGATCCCGGTTTCAGCCGTCGCCGCCGGCGGCGTCTATCATTACAAGGACGGCCGCACCGCGCCCGACACGATCAACGTCCTGCTCGAATACCCCGGCGAGTTCACCGCGACTTTCGAGGCGACGCTCGCTCCGGGCATCCGCGGCGCCGCCATCGAAATCTGCGGCACCGAAGGCCGCCTCTGGATCAGCCGCGAGCGGTTCGAGTTCCACCCCGCCGAGAAGGGCGCCAAACCCGTCATCGTCGAGGCCGAGCCGTACGATTTCACGCTCGACCACGTCAAGAACTTCCTCGAGTGCGTCCGCACCCGCCAGCGCCCCAACGGCGACGTCCTCATCGGCCACCGCTCCGCCCAAGCCTCCCACCTCGGCAACCTCGCCTACCTCCGGAAACGCCGCCTCGCTTTCGACCCGGTGCGCGAGGAGATCCTGCCGCTGTGAGGCCACTTTGGTCGCCCTTGCCCGCATCAGCGCCCGAGCCGGGCGCTCAGCGCAGCGCGACGGGCGCCGCCACGACAGGCAGAGCCTCCCGGGCGAGCTCGATCTCCGAAAGCGCCTGTTCTTCGGCTACGGGCGACTCGAGGATCACCGGAATCGTCTCAGGGATCAGGTCGGCGCACTCCCGGAACGCCGGGATCGCGTCAACGGATAGCGGCCTGTGTTTGTTGACGTCGTCGACGTCACTGAGGTGAACCTGCCGGAGACGCTTCCCGAACCGCTCCAGAAGGCGCCGGGCCTCGCGCATCGTGCCGTCCACCTGGCGGGCGTGACCGATGTCGAAGCAAAAGGAAGCTTCCGGCAGTGCGCGAAAAACCGGATCGAGTTCCGCCGCCGTTCGGCCGGGTTTGCGCCGGTCCATGTTCTCTACGCAGAGAAGGCGCCCGAGCCGCCGCCATTGCGACGCCTCGTGAATGGCGTCCGGATGCACGATCACCGGCCATCGGCGCGACGTCACGTTCAACAATAGCTCGACGATGTGCTCTTCATCCGCTGCCGGCGCCCGGCTCGGGGCGTGAAACGAGACGTAGTCGAAGCCGGAAAGGTCCAGCTCGTCGAGTGCCCGCACCAGCGGCTCCAGCTCCACCAGCCGCAGGGCCGAAAGCTCGACGGCGGGAATCCTTCGTTTAGCCAGGATCTCGAGCGCCCGCCTGAAATCCGAGTACGCCAAGGCGCCCGTGGAGAATCCTATCAGTCTCATCAGAACACCGCGTAATTTCTCGTGAGTTCGAACAGGCCGGACTTCTCATCAAAAAACAGTTCGAGCAAGGCCGCGCTGAAACGGTGACTCAGTCCACGAGCGGAGTTGAAAACTTCATCTTCGCTGTACTGGTCCTCTCGCAGCTTCTCGAGGTGGAATCGTTTCCCGGGCTCGGCGAGAATCCCGACGAACTCGTCATACGCATCGAAGAGTTGGCGACCTGTTTCCCTCAAGTGGTCGAAATGGAGTATCGTTTCGGCGAGGATTTCAAGTGGAGGTCTCCTCAGGCGCCGCCGGAGGCACTCGATGCACTCCTGGTCGGATGATCCCGACGGAGCGTTCAATTCGCCGATGCGGAGGTGGCAGCCAAAACACGTCAGCAAGCCTGACACATACGTCATCTTGCGCGACATCCTCAGCTTGATATTGCGGATGGCGGCGCCTTCTCCGAATCGAGTTCGCTGTTTGTAAGCGAAATCGACGGCCATTGTCCGCCAATAGCGGGCGAAGTCGTTCAGAAGAAACCTCGGAACATGAAACTCTCCCGAACGGGTGATGAAGTTGCGATCCTGGATCGTGTACCGGTTTAGCAGAGCACGGACTACCCTCTCATAAGCACCATCAGGACCGATCGGGAGCGACTCCAATAGGAGCAGTATGCGCCTGGTCGTGTTCCGGTTGGTATCCTCCTGTCCGCCGATCAGGTGCACGATTTCATGGCTGAACGCCATCGTTCCAAACGTGCCTTCAGCCCGACGTCGCTCAGCCTGCTCTGGAGAGCCTCACGAGTTGTGTCCGCGCACTCCCGAGCCTGCTTCAAATTCGGCTACTCGGTATCAAGCAGATGTCCCAGCTCGTCGATCAGTGACTGAGCCATCACTCACTCGACTCTACAACAGTTCACCTCTCCTGTGCCGCGGCCAATCATGACAGGCCGGCAAACCTCGGCCCCAGCGCAGGCCTGCCCGCTCAGATTCTCCCGGCCGCCCGGAGCGCTCGCTGGATCTGCCGCCATTGCGCCGCCGCGTTTGCCGCCTGCGTCGCCGTCCACTCGCCCGGCACGCTCTCGCCCGCTTTCGCCATTTCGACGACCGCGGCGGCGATCTTTTTCCTCTCCTCGCCCAGCGTCGGAATGCGAGCTTCGAGAAACGCCACCAGCCGCTGCACGTGGACACGGAAAGCGCCGCTCGTCAACGAATGCCCCTCCTCGAGAAGGCGCAACAGCGCCAGCAGCGTCGCCAGGATCCGCTCGTGATCGGTCGATCCCGGCATCCCGCCATCCGGCTCGATCTCGGCCGCCAGTTCCACCAGTTCCGCGCTCTTCTCACCCGGGGCAGACGCTCGCCGGGCCATCCGGTACGCCACAGCAGCAGCCGGAGCGGCCTTGCCGGCACGCCCCAATTGGAGCGCTCGTGGCATCCCGGTTCGCGCCGCCGGGAAGTAACTTTCGAACTCGACCCCGAACGGCATGCCGACCGGCACCACTCTGGTCTCCGGCAGCACTCCCGCTTCGTCCCCGGGACGTTCGATCACCGCCACGAGCGCCATGGCGCGGCTGGCCAGACCGTACTCCAGACTCAACGCTTCGAGCCGGGGTTCCACCTCTCCGGAAATCCTCTTCGCCTCGCTCTCAAGCTCCGCCAGCAGGCGCGCGCCGGTCAGCAACCGCACCAGCTCGCCCTGCCTGCTCTCGCCGATCTCAAAGGGAACCTCCATCCGCCCGTCGCCGTTCCACTCCACCTGAAGGCGCGCCTCGCCGGTACCGGCTGCGGAACCGAACACCGCCAGCGGCGTGCCGGCGAAGACCGTGGCCGCCGGCTCGATCTCGATCTTTGCCCCAGGCGCCTTCACGCTGGCCACGACGCCCGTCGCCACCGGCCGCCCGATCGAGGCGAACAGCTCCAGCGCCGGCGTATCCACGCGCTCGCTCGGCGACAGAAACCGGCTCAGCCCGCCCGTCTTCCGCGCCAAAAGCGAAAGGAACCGGTCCTGACTGGCGGCCCCGATTCCGAGGCAATGGACACGGATGCCCAAATTCCGCAACTGCGCCAGGATCGTCTCGGTGCCATAGACCTGCCCGTCGGTCACCAACAGGATGTCGCCGCCCTGCGACCCCAGCAGGCGCGCCCCTTCCAGCACCCCTCGCGCCAGCTCCGTGCCGCCCCGCGCGCCGATCCTTCCCAGAAAGTCCCGCGCCTCCTGCCGGTGCTCGCGCGTCGCCTTCCTCAGGGTTGCGCCGAAAACCTCCACGGAGTCATCGAAAGCCACGATGCCGAACTCTTCGTCAGCCGAGAACGCCCCGAGACAGGCTTCCACCGCCCGCCGGGCCTGCTCGATCGGAGCGCCCGCCATCGATCCGGACCGATCGAGTACGAACACCAGACACCGGGAGCGTCCCCTGGCGACCCCGAACCGTTCCGACGCAATCAAAGCGACAAAGCGCCCCCGCCCGGCTTTGTCCAGACCCGCCAGTACACCAGAAAGGCTGCCAGAGGCATGGGCGTCCAGAATCAGGTCACGGTCCGGAGCGTTGCGGGCCGCGCCCGAGACGACGCGACCCTGGCCGTCCTTCTCGTAGGCGACCCGGATCGCATGCGACGGCGAACCGATCTCGCGAATGGAACACGGCATCGAGACCTTGAGCTGAAAGCCGACCTCGTGCAGCCCCTCGGCATCCTCGCGCCAGCGAGGAAGCACCAGATCGCCGAACTCGTCTTCCGGCAATTCGATCTCACCGCCGTCGGCCATCCGCGCCCGCCCGTGATAGGCCGGCGCCAGCGTGAAGGGAAACCGGAAGCGGAACCCGGTATCGTCGTTTTCGACCCCGGCCAGAATCTCCAGGTAAACCGCCGCCGCCTCGCCCGGCCGCAAATTGCCCAGCGTCAGGTTCATCATGCCGTCCCGGTACTGCTCGGCCAGCGCCGCCAGATGCCCTTTCTCGAGACCTTCTTCGTAGCTCCGCCGCGCCTCTTTGACGGGCTTCAACTCGGACCGCACCGAGAAGCCCTCACCCGTCACGCGAAACCGCCGCAAAGCCGCATCGCGCGGAAGCCCGAACGCATAAATCACTTCGAGCGGCCGCCCCTCGGCCGAGCGGCACCGGTGCCGCGCCCGCAGCCGCGCCCCGGCCGGCGTCACCACGCCGGCCAGCCACAACTGCTCCATCGCCAGCTCGATCGGCTCGCCGGCCCTTGCCGAAACCGCCGCAAAACCCGCACTCGTCGCGATTCCCATTCAAAAACCTCCTTTCGTTATTCGCTTCTCCCTTCTTGCGCCAGCGCCGCGGCCAGCGACCGCAGCGCCGCCTGCACCCGCCGCAGCCGCCACGGGGCGCTGCCCGCTTTCACCATCACGATCACATCCTCGGCCACCGGATAGCTGAACCAGGCCGTCGGAGCCGGCAGTTCCGCCCCCGCGCGTCCCGCCAGGCGGTGCGCGATCTCGGCCAGCGTCAACCCCTCGCCCTGCAACGCCCGGATCTGCGCCAGGCGTTCCAGATGCTCCGGGCCGTAGCTGGCCGCCCGCCCCGCCACCAGCGGGCCTGGCAACAAGCCGCGCGCGATGTAGTAGCGGATCGTCCGGGCCGGCACCCCCGATTCCTCGGCGAGCTCGGCCAGCGACTTGCGCGCATCCCGCGACATGACCGCAATTCCAGGCTAGCCGAAAAAGTTGACAGTGTCAAGTACTGTCGAAATAAACCGCTGAAACTCTCCCCCCGCTCCTCCGCCCTGCCCGAGGCCGGCCGGATTAAAAGCCCAGTTTCATCGCAATCTGGATCTGCCGCATCGGCGTGTTGAACAGCAGGCTGGAGATCACGCCCGCATTCGCGGTGCCGATCGTATTGCCGGGAGCGGCGAACTGGGGGTGGTTGAAGGCGTTGAAGAACTCGAACTTTAGCTGGTGTTCGAAGCGCTCGGCAAAGCGCGTCCGCTTCGAGATGCCGATGTCGAACTGCGCCTGGCCGGGCGCCCGCAGGATGTTGCGTCCCGCGTTGCCGTACGTGCCAGTGTTGTCGCGCGTCGGCGCGAAGGCCGCCAGATCGAACCAGCGGTCCGGGGTCGGATTGTCCAGAACCCCGCTGCCGATGCGGTCGGGCCGGTTGCCCGTGCCCGTCGACAGCAGCCCCTGTTGCTGCATCACCGTGAACGGCAGCCCCGTCCGGAATAAGGCGATCCCGCTGATCTCCCACCCGGAGATCAGCTTGGCCATCGCTCGTGGCGCGCCCCCGCCGAGAGCCTTGCCCGGGCCGAACGGCAACTCGTAGACCCAGCTTACGGTGAGCGTCTGCGTCACGTCGAACGCCGCCGGGCCGCGGTCGTAGTTGAAGTCATAAGCGTTCAGCGTGGCGCCTTCCGTGTCCGAGACGTTGTCGAGCGTCTTGCCGTACGTGTAGCTGGCCAGCGCCGTCAGCCCGTGCGAGAAGCGCTTGTTCAGCTTCGCCTGCAACGCATGATGCGTCGACCAGCCCGTCGACTTGACCTGCGAGAGGCTCCGCAGCAACGGCGACAGCCCGATGTACGGCCGGTTGACGTCCTGGTTGGTCACTCCCACGCGCGGCGGCGCCTGGTTGATGTCTTTCTTCATCACCAGGTGCGTGCCGTGGCTTCCGGCGTAGGCCACTTCGAACATCACGTCGCGCGAAAGTTGCTGCTGCACGTTGAAGTTCCACTGTTGCGCGTAGCCGTCCAGAAAATTCGGGTCGAACAGCGACCGCGTCGTCCCGCGCGGCGGCGCGTTGAAATCCAGCGGGGGCGGCGGCGGCAGGCCCTCGCTCAAGCGCCGCGCCGGCACGAGCGTCGTCGAGAAGGACTGCGAGAGCAGAAACGGCGGGTTCTGCGCCTTCGACGAGGAGGTCCCCGTCAGCGGGTTGTTCCAGAAAATGCCGTAGCCGCCCCGGAGCACCGTCCTCGAGTTGCCGAACACGTTGTAGGCGAAGCCCACCCGCGGCGCGAAGTCTTTCTTCGGCGTGATCTGAAGCCTCCGGCCGTAGCGCACTCCTCCGATCGTCGCGTCCTCGGAGGCCACGACGAACCGGCCCGTGCTCTCGTCGAAATTCGACTGCCGGTCGTGATGCTCGACATAAGGCACGAACAGGTCGTACCGCAATCCGAGGTTGACCGTCAGCCGCGGCGTGACCTTGATGTCGTCCTGAAAATAGGCCGCGTACTCCGGCCGCCGCTCGCCGTAGACGCCCAGCATCAGTCCCCGTACTTCGCTGGCCGGGTAGCCGACCATGAAACTGGCGAAGCTGAAGCCGCTCGCCGGGTTGATCGTGCAGCCCGTGGCGATGCCGGCGCAGTTGCTGGTCAGGTTGTTGCTGAACTGGAAGTTGCCCACCGGATTGTCGATGTTGAGAATGTTGCGCCGCCGCCGCGTGTAGTTAAAGCCCATCCGGAGCGTGTGCCGGCCGGCGTTGTGCGTGACGTTGTCGTACCACTGGAACGTATCCAGATAGGTCAGCAGCGGCTGGTTCGAGTTGGCGCCCAGATGGCGGATCTCCTGCGCCGGCGAGAAGGTGATCTGCGACATCATCGTCGAGACGTCGCTGATGTTGATCCCCGGTATGCCCATCTTCTCGGCCAGGTTCAGCCCGTGATCGATCGAGAGCACCTGGATCGCGATCCGGCTGAAGCCGAAGCGGAACTCGTTGAGCCATGTCGGGCTGAAGGTGTGCGTGTCGTTCAGCGCCAGGCCCTGCGCGCGGATCAGCCCCGTGCCCGCCCCGAAGGTGAAGCCCGCGTCGCCGTGAGGCAGGCTCGCCGGCAGGAAGCGCTCGGTCCGCTCGAAGCTGTACCGCGCGAAAAACTGGTTCCGGTCGCTGATGCGCTGGTCGATCTTGACGTCGAACTGGTCGTCCTGGCGCGTCAGCACGGGATTGTAAAGAAAGTTGTTGATAGTCTGCCCCGTCGCCGCGCGCTGGCCGGCCGTGTTCGGCTCCGGATAGAGCTGGTCGACGATGTTGCGCGAAGCCGGGTCGACCCGGCTGGCCGGAATCAGGTTGCCGGCGAACGGCTGGCCCGGGTTGAGCGGATCATAAATCGTGCGGTTCAACTCCGAGAAATCGCCGCGCCGCATCGCCTGCGTCGGCACGTTCGACAAGTATGTCTGCGCCTCCCGCCTCCGCCAGCCCTGATAATCCATGAAGTAGAACGTGCGGTCGCGCCGGATCGGCCCGCCCAGCGTCCCGCCGAACTGGTTCTGCCGGAACGGAGGCTTGGCGCGTCCGAACTTGTTGTTGAACAGGTCGTTGGCGTCCAGCTTGTCGTTGCGCAGAAACTCGAACAGCGACCCGTGCACGTCGTTCGTGCCGCTCTTGATCTGGATGTTGACCACGCCGCCCGAGGAGCGCCCGAACTCGGCCGAATACGTGCTCGTCTGAACTTTGAACTCCTGCAAGGCATCCACGCTCGGAAAAATCACCACCGAGTTGAGCCACGTCTCGTTGTTGTCCACGCCGTCGAGCAGGAAGTTGTTGTCGCGCGTCCGCTGGCCGTTGGCGGCAAAGGAGGCCGACATCCGCCAGGCCAGCGAACCGGCTCCGTCGATATTGGCGCCGGGAATGCCCCGCAGCACCCCGGGGATGACGCGCGTCAGGTGGACGAAATCCCGCCCGTTCAGCGGCAACTCTTTGATCTGGTTCTCGTTGACGACCGCGCCGAGTTCGCTCGTGTCCGTGGAAACCAGCGGCACGGCCGCCTCGACGTTCACCGTCTCGGTGACGGCGCCGACCTCGAGCGTGAAGTCCACACGCGCTTTCTGATCGACCTGGACCTCGACATTGCCGAGCATGGCCCGCTTGAAGCCGGCGGCCTCGACCTCCACCCGGTAAGACCCCGGCGGCACGAACGGCGCCAGATAGTTCCCGGCGCCATCAGTGACGGCCGTGCGCACCAGGCCCGTCTTCACGTTCGTGATCGTGATCTGCGCCCCATTGACGACGGCGTCGGAGGGATCCTTCACCGTCCCCAGAATCGTCCCTGTCACCGCCTGTCCCAGAACCTCGACGCAGGCGATCGCCGCCAGCGCGGCCAACACCAAGCCCCTTCGCATCCCTAACCTCCTCGACCCCCGTCCCAGCGATTATGTCGGAGCCCTCGAGCTTTGTCAACAGCAATCTCGGCTTCGACCCCGAAATGTTGCAACCGCGTCCGGGCGCAAACCGCGTAAGCTGTTTGTTGTGCCGCTCTCGGACCTGCTGGCCTTCGCCCTCGATCTGGCGCGCGCCGCCGAAGGCGCCATCCTGCCCCGCTACCGCACCGCCCGGGTCTCGCTGAAATCCGACGGCACGGAGGTCACCGACGCCGACCGCGAGGCCGAAGCGGCCATGCGCCGCCTCATCGCGGAGCGCTTCCCTTCGCACGCCGTCCTCGGCGAGGAGTTCGGCTCCTCCGGCGATCCGGCGTCCGGCTCCTGCTGGGTGCTCGATCCGATCGACGGCACGGCCTCCTTCACGCTCGGCCTGCGGCTGTTCGGCACGTTGGTGGCGCTGCTCGAAGACGGCGAACCCGTCCTCGGCGTCATCCACTTGCCGGCGATGGGCGAAACCGTCTACGCCGCCCGCGGCCACGGCTGCCTGTTCCGCGCCGGCGCCGAGCCCCCCGTGCGCGTCCAC
>JBBIMZ010000001.1:15374-34087 GCA_037444135.1 Solibacteraceae bacterium | reverse complement strand
CCCGGATCGGCCAGCTGCTCGAGCAGCTTCGGCGGGATTTCGGGCGCCGCCGCCGCCACCGAGATGGCGTCGTAAGGCGCCAGCTCGGGATAGCCCAGCGAGCCGTCGGCGCAGACGACACGGACATTGGCGCCGCAACCGGCCGCCTCCAGATTCCGGCGGGCCATTTCGGCGAGCTCGGGGATGATCTCGACCGTGATGACCTCGGCGGCGAGCGCGCCCAGCACAGCGGCGTGGTAGCCGGAGCCGGCGCCGACTTCGAGAACCTTTTCGGTGCCCTCAAGCTCGAGGACCTGGACCATCAGCGCAGTGATGTAAGGCTGAGAGATCGTCTGGCCGCAGCCGATCGGGATCGGCTCGTCGCAATAGGCGTTGTGGCGGTACTTTTCGGGGACGAACAGCTCGCGCGGGATGCGGCCCATCGTTTCGAGGACACGCGCGTCGCGGATGCCCCGGCTCTTGAGCTGCCGCTCCACCATATAGCGCCGCTGCGCCTCGAATGCCGTCGCCGCGCCATCCACCAGCTTCCATCCTCGCATACCCGGCGGGTTCAAAACCGCCGCCGGTAGACAAAGTCGACTCCGAAAACGCCGTTGCTGTCGCGCACGGCATTCACCGACCAGTCGCGGCTGAAGTTCCACTCCAGGCGCACGATCTGTTGCTGCGTGCGGGCAAGGTTGGTGACGTAGGTGAGCGTGATTTCCCGCGAAACCTGCTGCTCGATGGTGATGTAGGTCTCCGGGGTATTGTCGACGCCCGTCAGTTGCGGATCGATCTTAATGCGGCTGACGCCGAAGAAGCGCTGGAGGCGGCTGGAAACGGGCGTAGCCAGAGCCTGCCCGAGCAGCGTATTGCCCCCGGCCTGCAGGAAGCTTTGGCCAGCGGCCGCCTGCGCACCGGGCGCCCGGGTGGCTTCGGGAGGACGGCCCACGGTCAGCAGCGCCAGAATCTCCTGCGATTGCAAGGGCGGGTCGGAGCGATAAGAAAAGTTCAGCTGGTCGAGCGGGCCGGAGAAGTTGATCGTCACGGTGTAGCCGCGCACCTTCGTCTCCAAGTCCATGGCCAGCACCGGCTCGATCTTGGCCGGATTGAAGAAGGTGACCTCGCCCTGGACAATCGTGTACCGGTTACCGAAGAAGACGATCTCCCCCTGATTGATGGCCACCCGGCCCAGCAGAACCGGCCGGGCGGGCCCGCCGCGCAAGCGTAGATTCGCCTCCAGCTCGATGTGCCTTGTCAGCGAGGTGGAAAACTCCGCTTCGCCGGAGGTGACGATGCCGACGTCGAACGCCATGCCGCGCAGGAAGGGGCTGGCAAGGGACGGGCGCGTCGCCGGCCGCGCCGTTTCCGAAAGCAGCCCCCCGACGTCCGTGCCGGCATGGAAGGCGGCCCGCAACACGGAGACTTCGCCGCTCAGCAAACTGCGGGTCGAGGTGCCGGTAAATTCCAGCCGGGCGTCGAAGACGGTGCTGACGTCGGCAGGATAGCGTAGGCGAACGCGCCGCGCCTGAGCCTGGAGGCGGTAGACCAGCTCCTCGCCGCCGAAGCCGACAAATCCGCCGACAGTGAGGCTGCCGCCGCCGGTTTGAGCGGTGAGCCGTTCGATCGTGGCGCGGTTGCGGTCGAACAGGATCGCGCCGCTGACCTGTTCGAGGCCGTTGGGGAAGCCTTTGAGAAAGAAGGAGGCGTTCTGCAACCGGACGTGGCCCTGCACCTGCGGTTCCAGCAGCGAGCCGCGGATCGTCGCTTCAATCTCGGAGCGACCCTCGGCCAAGAGCTCGGGCTCGAAAGCGCTCAGAACGGACAAATCCAGCGAGCCGCTCAGTTGGAGGTTCCACGGGTTGCGTTTGGGGAACGAGAGCGTGCCCGAGGCGCTGAGGTTGGTGTCGGCCGAAACCAGGCGGGCTTGCTGGACCGCGATGCCGGCGCGGTCGATGGCGAACACGAGCGGCCCGGCATTGCGAAGGGTCAGGTCCCGCGGCTTTCTCAATTCGAATTTCACCTTCGGAGTCAGCTCCAGGCGGGTGATCTTCGCCAGACCGGTCCAGGTTTCCGGACGCAGTACCGGCCCGGAAAAGGCGATTTCGCCGTCGAGCACCCCGTCGACCGGCAAGTCGCGTGACGGATCCCCGAGCAGTCCGACTTCATGGAGAGCGGCCAGAGCGAGGCCGTCGAAGCGGATCTGGCCGAGTCCGAATGATTCGCCGGCCAGGCTCCACTCCGCGCGCGAGGCCACACGGGCCGCTTTCAGGACGGCATCGCCGCGCACGAACAGCACGTCGGCCTGGGAACGGGCTTGCAGATGCAGGGTTCCCAGCAGGTCCTTGCCGAGGCGCAATTCCCGGAGGCGAGCCTCGCCGGCCAAGGCGGTCAGACGGGGGCGGGCGGCGCCGAGTTCGATCGTTCCCTGCATGCGCCAGCCGAGCCGGCCGTCCAGTCCCTGGCGAAATTCGCGGATCGCCTGAAACCGGGCGAGGCGGAAGGAGGCGCCGCTGGTGTCGAACTCGATCCGGCCGCGCCGCCATTGCTCCGGAGCGTGGCGATAGCGGCCCTGAAAGCCGAGGACGCCCTCACCGGCGAGAAGACGACCGGAGGTGATTTCGAGCAGGCCGCGGACGTAGCGGAGCTCGGCCTCGAGACGATCGAACTTCTCCCCGTAAACCTCAGGCCGGCTTACGTACAAGCGGGCGAGGCAGTGAGGCTGCGCCAGCGTCCCGTCCAGCGTGGCGGCTGCCGAGACGACGCCTGAAATCGGCAGCGGGCGGCCGACGCCGGCGGAAAGCTCCTGGAGCGCCAGTCCGGTGAGGCTCAGACTGGCCGACACGGTCGATTCCGGCCCGGGACGGTAACGGCTCAAGGAGATGGCGGCATCGCCTTCGACGCGGGAGCGCTGCTTGCGAACGGTAACGCCGGTCAAGCGGAACGTGTCCTGCCGCAGGTCGACGGCTGCCGCCAAACCGTCGATCTCCCATTCGCGATAGCGAAGCGGGCCCGCGTTCAGCTTCCCGCTCACTTGGGGGCGGACGAGGGGGCCCGAGACCGTACCTGCGAAGCGGGCTTCGCCGCCGGTGAGCCGGACGGGCAGCGGTTCGACAGCCTCGCCGGTGATCAGGGCGGCCAAGGGGCCGAGATCGTCGAGGTCGGTCGAGGTGACGGCGAGTGTGACCGTGCGGCCTAGAGCGCCGGAAAACTCGACGCGCGTAGCGGGCGTACGCAACCAGGATGCGCCGAAGCGGAGGGACCGGGCCCGGTGATTGTAAGTGACGTCGACGGCGCCTTCCACGGGCTGTTCGCCAGACACCGGCTCGATGGCGAGGCGCGCCCGCGCGACAAGGTCAGGCGGAGCGCCCCGAGGCAGGCTGCCGCGGAGGCTGATCGGACCGGAAATGGAACCCCTCCACCGGACTGTATCCAGGCCGGCGCCGGCAAGGATCCGATCTGATCGGAGGGATTCGACGGCGCCCTCGACTTCGAACGCGCCCTGCTCGCGCAGTTCGGCCCGGCCGCGGAATCTGCCGCCAAGGGCGCCCGCCTCGATTCCGGCGAGGCGGATCAAGCCGGGCGCCGCGCTGAAGTCGGCGGAAGCGACGAGACTCCGGAGGAGGAACCGGTCCTGACGGAAGGCCAGACCAGCGGCCTGGAGGCGGCCTTCGATCGAATAGCGGCCGGCGTCGAACGAAGCGCGGGCTCGCGCCTGGAGTCTGCCCTCGGACAGGAGAGGCAAGCGCAGGGGCCCGGCGAGCTCCGCCAGGGCCAGATCAGTTTCGATTTCGAACGCGGCGCCGAACGGTTCGAGGGTCCCGATCCGGCCGCTCACCGCAGCCGACGAGCCGCCGGAACGCAGCCGCGCCTGTTCGATGCGGAGCCCGCTCTGCTGGACGGTCCAGCGAAGAGCGGTGTCGACGGACACGGGCACGCTCACCGGCGCTCGCAAAGCGAACCGGTCCGCCGCCAGCGTTCCCTGGTAGCGCGGGGGCGAGGCCTGATACAGAGCTTCGAGCTTGAGGTTTTCCGCCGACAGGTCCAGGGGGAGCGTGGCGGAGCGGTATTTGAGAAGGCCGCCGGAGAGCTCGATGCGGCCGATGGCCAGATTCAACAACGGCTGGATCAAGTCGCCCGCGGGTCTGGGACGCGCTGGACGGGGCAGGTTCGTTCTGCCTTCAGCGTCCACTTCGATCGAGATCTCTGGCCCGCGCACGGCGAGCAAGGCGATGTCGACGTCGCGGCGGACGAAGGAGACGATCTTCAGGCCCACGACAATCGACCGGGCGCGGAATAAGGGGGAGTGCTCGGGCGGTTCGAGGCCGTGGATCGTGAAATCGTCCAAGGTGGCCTCGAGAGCGGCCCAGCGGAACCGGAAGGCACCCAGCCGGACCCGGCCGCCGGTGGCGCGCTCGACTTCGGCCACGATCCGCCGGCGTACTTTTTCGTGAAACCAGGCTGAGCGGGCGATCAGGACGGCCGCGGCGGCGCAGAGCAGAGCCGCCGCAGCCACGACGGCAGCACCCTGCAAGAAGATCCGGGACCGACGGCTCATCGGAATGCCTCCTCACGATACTCGATTTTGGCCTGCGCGGCGGCGCTCGACAACCACTTGTCCAGCGCCTCATCCACGCGGCGGCTGATCAGGATCTCCTCGATCTGATCCCGCGCGTCTTCAAGCGACGGCGGCGCCGCCGAACCGTTCTTGCGGAACTGGGGGAGCAGCTCGTTCCGGTAATACTCGTCGATCTCGCTCTCGGAGACGGCGATGCCGGAGCGAAAGCGGAAGTCAATGAAGCGCAGCGTCATGAGCTGGCGCCAGAGGTTGCGCCGGAGCTCTTCTTCGCTGATTCCGTATTCGGCCAGTCTGGCGGCAAACGGCTCGGCCCCGCCGAACCGGCCGCGGATCTGCTCGAGCACCGGATCGGCGTCTTTGGGAGCGGGCGCCGGGTAGCGCGTGAGCTCGATTTCCCGCTGGATCAAGGCCTGTTCCACCAGCCGCCGGGCGGCCGTACGCCTGGCTTCCGGGCTGAGGTCGAGCGGCTCGCCGTTGAGGAACGCCGCCACGCGCATCTGACTCAGAATGTCGCTTTCGGTAATCACGATCCGGTCCACGGTCACCGCGATGCGGTCGATCACTTCGGCCGGCGCGAGCAAGGCTGCCGCCAGCACCGGCAGGCATCCCAGACGCCCCATCGACACCTTCATCAAAACGTCTGCCCGATCGAGAAGAAGAACTGGAAGGGACTGATCCGCTGATGGGTCCTTTCTCCGCCGCCGCCCAGCAGCTGCTCCGGCGTGCCGCGGAAACCGAAAAAGCGTGGCGCATTGGGGCTGTAAGCCAAGTCCAGGCGGACGGGCCCGACAGGCGTCCGGTAGCGGATGCCGAAGCCGAACGCATGGACCATATAGTCGAAATCGCGCTCTTTCTTCTGATGGAAGCGCAGCGACAATTTTTTCATCGTCGAGTAGACGTTGCCGGCGTCGTGGAACAGTACCCCCCCTACATTGTCGCCGAGCAGCGGGAAGCGCAACTCGAGATTGTGCATCAGCAAGGCTTGCCCGCCGATGACGAAGCCGGTGTTGGGATCGCGCGGGCCGGCCTGGTTGTCGGGAAAGGCGCGCAGCGAGGCGGCCCCGCCGGAGAAGAACCGTTCGGGCAACGGGATCGGCCGTTGCTCTTCCTGGCGCGCGGTATTCAGCAGCCAGCCGATCGTCACGGCCCGGGCGATCACCATCTCCCGGCCGAGCCGGTGGTAGGTGGCGTTGCGTCCGGTGAGCCGCAGATATTCGGTCTCGGAGCCGAAAACGCGCGACGCCAGCGCCGCTTCGATCGCGCTATAGGAGCCGCGGCTGGATTCGAGCGGATCGTCCCGCTTGTCCTGGATGAACCCGCCGGAGATGAAGCCGACCCGGGCCGCCTGGACGAAGACCGGGATGAGCTCTTCGGAGATCTTGACATCCCGGAGGTTGGTTTGCCGGAAGGTGTAGCCGTAGCGAGCCGTGTTGGCCAGGGAGAGCCGGACGGTGGTCTGCACGGAGCCCTCGGCCCGGGTGCTCAAGAAGGTGTTGATGTCCCGGGAATAATCGTACAGGCCGGTAAAGGTCAAGCTGAGGCTCTCGTGTCCTTCAAACTGAGGGGCCAGATAATTGGCCAGCGCCCGGCGCCGCGTCTCGGAAGCTTGGGCCTGGAGTCCGGCCGTATGGCCGACGCCGAACATATTCAGCCGGCTCACCCCGAACGAGACGCGGGGACTGAAGCCCGTGGTGCCGGCAGGATTGTCAAAGTTCGGCCGGGCGCCGCCGATGCGCGCGATCTGCGCGCCGAGGCCGAAGTTCACCGAATGGCGTCGCGCTTCTTCGAACTGATGCAGGACGTACTTGCTGCGCTCGTCGCCCTCGGGATTTTGGATGGCCGCGTCGACGCGGGCGAAGATGCCGAGGTCGTAGAGGCGGCGCTGGGTCTGGACTATCCGGCTTTGTGACAGCGGCTCGCCCGGTTGGAGCGCAAAGCGGCTGGTCACCAAGTCGGGATCCGTCGCCTCGAGACCCCCGATGAGAGTGGCGCGCACGAAACGCTGCGGGCCCTCCGCCACCGTCATGTGAATCCGCACGCGGCCTGCGGCGGGGTCCTCCTCCCGGCTCCACTCCAGCGAGGCGTTCAGATAACCCCGGTTGTAATAGTAGTCCAGAACGTTGTCGCGGTCGGTGACGACGTTCGCTTCGCTATAGGGCTGGCCCGGCACCGACGAGAGCAGGCCGAGAACGTGGGACCGGTGCTTCTCGCTGACCCCCTCCAGCTCCAACTCGGAAACCAGCCACTGCCGGCCTTCCTCGATCTCGATGAAGACCGCCACGTCGCCGCTCTTGCCGCGATAGGGATTCTCGATCCGGGCGGTGACCTGGGCTGCGCGGAATCCGTTCGAGCGGTACAGGTAGGTCAGAGTCTTGACGTCGTCTTCGAGCATGGACTGGCTGTAGCGGCCGTGGCGGTAGCGCACGAGGCTGGCCGGCGTGATGCCGATCCGCTCGCGAATGGTCTGCTCATCGAAGTAGTGATTCCCGCGAATCTCCAGGCGCACCAAGCGGTAACGGCGGCCGGGTGAGATCTGAAACTCGACTACCTGCATGTCCGGCGCAGGGTTGTGCTGGCGGACGGAAACCGCCGCGTCGAAGTACCCCCGATTCTGAAAATGCTCGGTGAGGTTCCGGGCGCCCTCGACCAGCAGGTCGCGGTCCACCGATTGCTCCTGAAAGATGGGCACCAGACGCCGGAGAGCGCCGCGGGAGATTCGGGCTCCGGAGGTTTCGATCCGGACCTCGGGACCTTCGGTGATCGAGAGGGTCGGAATGATGCGCTTGGCCTCCGGCTCGTACTCGATCTTCTCCAGCGTGACGCGGTTCAAGAGGCGGTTCCGCTTCTGGTAGCGGCTCCGGATTCTTTCGAGTCCCTGCTGGAGGCGGCGCTCGGTGACGGTCTTCCAGCCGGGCAGGAACCAGGACCGCCTCCACCGGGTGGCGCCGATGATCCTGTCGGCTTGCTCGGCCGCCACGCCCTTGATCACCGGACGGCTGAAGCGGGCCCGCGGGCCGGGAGTGACCTGAAACAGAATGTTCACTTGAGCGAAGGCCGGCTGGTAGTCCAGGAACCGCTCCACCTGCGCTTCGTAGAAACCGTTGTTGCGGAGGACTTCGAGAATATTGCCGATGGCGGTTTCGGCCTGCTCCTCGCTGAACTCGCGGCCGAGCTCGAGCCGCGTGGCGTTGATGAGCTGGCCGCGGTTGGGCGGCTCGGGAACACCCTCGACCGCGACACGGCCGACGAACCAGGTCGTGCGTGTCAGAAACTCGACGGTGACCCCGGCGCCGTCCAGCTCGACGTCGGCCGCGATGTCGCGGTAGCGCCCCGTGGCATACAGCCGGACGATGCTCTGGCGCAACGCTTCCAGACGAAGCGGCTCGCCCGGGCGAATCGCCACGATTTGGCGGAGCTCGTCGTCCGGCAGAGGCTGGAGGCGCGGGTCGAACAGGATGTCGCGGACCGGCTTGCCCTCGTAATCGCGGGGCGCGGCATACAGCAGATCCCCCAGGAAACTGCACCCGCCGACGGCCAGGGCAATGAGACCGGTGCTCAAACGGCCCACTGGTGCCATGATAGCGTAGCCGCTGATACCATTGCGGTTAGATGCTCGAGCGAGACCGGCTCCGCTATTCGCGCCAGATGCAGTTCTCCTCGCTGGGCGCGGCCGGCCAGGAGCGGTTGATGCGGGCGCGCGTGGCGATCGTCGGCTGCGGGGCTCTGGGAAGCTTTCAGGCCGAAGCGCTGGCGCGCGCCGGCGTCGGCTTTCTGCGGCTGGTCGACCGCGACTTTGTCGAGTGGAGCAATTTGCAGCGGCAGTGGCTCTTCGAAGAGAGCGACGCCGAAGAAGGCCTCCCCAAAGCGATCGCAGCCGCCCGGAAGCTGGCCCGCGTGAACTCCTCCATCGCCGTCGAGCCGGCCGTGAAGGATTTGACGGCGGAAAACGCCTCGCGTCTGCTGGGCGGAGTCGACCTTATTCTCGACGGGACTGACAACTTCGAGACGCGTTACGTGATCAACGACTTTGCCGTGAAGGAGAATGTGCCGTGGATCTACGGCGCGGCGGTGGCCAGCTACGGGCTGACCATGCCGGTGCTGCCTGGACGGACGGCGTGCTTGAAGTGCCTGTATCCGGAGCCGCCATTGGGCGCCCAACCGACCTGCGAGACGGCCGGAGTGCTAAATGCGGTGACGGCCGCGGTGGCTGCGATCCAGACCGGCGACGCCCTGAAGATCCTGGCAGGCAAGGCGGATGAAGTCGCCCGCCGCATCACGACGATCGATGTCTGGACGGGGAAGATCCGTCAGGTGGAGCAGCCGGGGCCGGTCGCCGGTTGCGCCGCCTGCGGCGAGCGGCGGTTCCCTCATCTGGAGGAGACGGGCCGCTCGCCGGTGAGCCTCTGCGGGCGCAATGCCGTCCAGGTTCACGAGCGCGACAGGCCGCTGGATCTCGAAGCGCTCAAACAGCGGCTGGCGCCGCTCGGCGAGGTGCGCGTCAACGAGTTCGCCCTGCGGTTCACGATCCCGCCGTATGAGATGACGGTCTTCCCCGACGGCCGCGCCATCATCAAAGGCACGGCGGACACCGGCATCGCGCGAAGCCTGTATGCGCGCTACCTGGGAGCTTGAAGGGTAGCGTATGTACCGGGTGGCGGTGATTTCAGGAGACGGCATCGGGCCGGAGATCACGACGGCGACTTTGCGAGTTCTTGAGGCGACAGGGGTCGGCTTCGAGTGGTTGGAGACGCCGGTCGGAACGGCGGCCCGCCGCCAATGCGGCTCGGAGCTGCCCTGGGAGTCGGTAGAGGCGATCCGGCGCGCCGGCGTGGCGTTGAAGGCGCCGCTGATCGCGGAACGGCAGAGCGGAGGCGTCGTGGTGCGAGGGCCGGACGGCGAGCGCCGCTATCCCAGCGTGAACAACGGACTGCGGCGGGAGCTCGGCGCCTTCGTGAACCTGCGGCCGGTCCGCGGCTGGCCGATCTCGGGGCGATACGCCGATCTGGACCTCGTCATCGCGCGCGAGATCACCGAAGACACCTACGTGGGCCTGGAGCGTTGGGCCGATCCCGACACGGCCGAGGCGGTCAAGCGCATCAGTCGCGGCGCCAGCCTCCGCGTGGCCCGGTTCGCTTTCGAATGGGCGCGGCGCCACGGCCGGCGGAAGGTGACCGCCGTCCACAAGGCGAATGTGCTCCATCTGACCGACGGACTCTTTCTCGAGTGCGCGCGCCTCACCGCACGTGACTACCCGGAGATCGAATTCGACGACCGGATGATCGACGCCGCCTGCTACCTGCTGGTCAAGCAGCCGCGGCTGTTCGACGTGCTCGTGGCGCCGAACCAGTACGGCGACATCATCTCCGACCTGGCGGCGGGGCTGATCGGGAGCCTGGGGCTGGCGCCGGGCGCCAACATCGGTCCTGAGACGGCAATTTTCGAGGCCTCGCACGGAGCCGCCCCCGACATCGCGGGAAAAGGCGTGGCCAATCCGGCGGGTCTGATCCTCTCCGGGGCGATGCTGCTCGATTTTCTGGGTGAGACGGCGGCGGCGGAACGGATCCGCCGCGCACTCGCCGCGGTGCTGGACGCCGGTCGCGAGCTGACTCCGGACCTCGGCGGCTCAGCGACGACGGACCAGTTCGCCCGGGCGATCTGCCGCGAGCTGGCATCAGGCTGACTCGCCGGCCGGCAAGGTGACGGTGAACATCGTGCCGGCGTCGGGCGAGGAGTTGAAACTGACGCTCCCGCCGAGATAACTTTCCGTCAGCAGCTTCACCGAGTAGAGGCCGATGCCGCGCCCCCTGCCTTCCTTGGTGGAGAAAGAGCGCTGAAACAGCTGCGCCTGGACCTCTTCCGGAATCGGGCCGGGATTGTGGACCGAAAAAGCCACGCCGCCGGAGGAGGCCTCGCAAGACAGCGTCACCGTCTCGCCTTTCCGGGAAGCTTCTAGGGCGTTCTTGATCAGGTTGCCCAGCACGCGGCTGAGCAGGATCTCGTCGGAGTGGACGCAGAGCGGCTCCCGACCCGGAGTGACGACGATCCGTTTGGCCCCTACCAGCTCGCTATGGAGATACCGGTCGCGCAGACGCACGAGAAACCGCTCGGCGTCGATCGTTCCCAGACGCACGGCCAGCTCGCCCCGTTCGGCCGCCGCCAGGTCGCGGCCGGCCTGGATCTGCTCGAGCAGCTCGCGCACCAGCTCCCGCGTGAGGCTGCGCAGGTCTTCATCCTGCCCGCCGTGCGGATCGGCTTCAAGATCCAAGAGACCGCTCAATCCGCTGACGACGTTGAGCAGGTCGTGGAAGAAGATGCGCTCGAGCACCGCCCGGCGCTTTTCGTCGCTGATGTCCAGCAGCGCAAAGACTGTGAACGGCTCGCCGAGTTGCACCGGCGTCGCCCAAACGCGCAGATCCAGCGCGTAGTCACCGGCGCCCGAATTGCGGAGCAGCCGGCACTCTTCGACGGCGCTTTGCGAGCGCTGGCTTTGCAAGATGGCCTGGGCCGCGCCGCAGTACCGGCAAAACTGGGTGGTGCCGCAGCCCGCCTCGTTGAGCCCGGCGTGGATGCAGTCGAGCGCTTCGCCGGGCCGCAGGCCGATCACGCTCTCGAGCGGTTTGCCGCACAGGCGGGCGAACTTTTCGTTGGCCACAGTGATTTGGCGCAAGTGGTTCAAGACGGCGACCGGCCCGGGAAAGCACTCGAGCACCTGGTCGACCGGCCAAGTCACCAGCAGCCGCCGGCGGCTTTCCTGGACTTGTTCCGGACTCAGGCGCTCGGCGGGCGCAAACTGCGTGATCACGAGCTCGTTCCTCCCGTGCCCTATCTATCGACGGCCCGGACGGCGGCTTTAGTTCGGCTTCCACCAGGCGTCCAACAGTCCGGCGAGCCGGCGAACCAAGTCCGGCTCCTGTGCGGCCAGATTCTCTCTCTCGGCCGGATCGATCAGGACGTTGTAAAGCTCCGGGGGCCGCCCGACGGGGGCGATCAGCTTCCAGTCCCGCCAGCGGATCCAGCGCGCCGTCAGATTCGCGGCCGGGTCGTCGACCGAGCGGGCCGTGTGGAGGAACGCCGAGCCGAAGACGGCCTCGCGCTCCAGGCGCGGGGCCCTTCCCGAGGCGACTTCGAGCAGGCTCAGACCGGGTAGGCCGGTGGGCGGCTCGAGGCCGGCTGCGGCGAGCACGGTCGGCATGATGTCGATCGTGGACACCAGGTCGAGATAGCGGCCGGGCTTGAGATGACCGGGCCAGCGCAACAGCACGGGCGTGCGCAGGCCGCCTTCGTTGGGCGAGAGCTTGCTCCGGGGAGCAAAGCCGACCTTGCGGGGCAGCTCCGGATGATCGGCCGGCGCCAGCGCCTGAATCCAGCCGTTGTCGACCAGAAAGGTCACCAGGGTGTTCCCGCGCAGCCCGCGGGCATCGAGCTCTGCCAGCAGCCGGCCGCAGGTCTCGTCGAACCATTCGACCATAGCGAAGTAGCGCGCCAGCCGCTCGTTGCGGCCTTCGATCCGGTAACGGCGGAGGATCTTCTCGGGAGGATTGTGCGGCTCGTGCGGCATCATCGGCGCGTACCAGAGGAAAAACGGCCGGTTGCGCGCGTCGGCTAAGAAGTCGGAGATGGGCTGCATCGTTTCGCGTCCGATCGCTAGGCCCGGCCCGCCGTGCCGCCCCTCGGTCGTCATTCCGTGCGTGAAGCCGGCCTCGGAATAATGCCCCTCCCAGTACTTGCCGGTTTGAAGGCTCCGGTAGCCGGCGCGGGCGAGCAGCTTCGGCAGGGTGGGGACTGCGCGAATGTGGCGGAGCATTTCCGCACGATCGACGCCGTCGGGCGGATCGTTGCCGGTGATGCGATGTTGATGCCCGTAGAGGCCGGTGAGCAGCGTCGCCAGGCTGGGCCGGCACAGGGCGGTCGGCACGTAGCCGTTGGGAAACACGGCGCTGGTCTCGGCCAGGCGGTCCAGGTGCGGCGTCCGGACGGCGCCGGAGCCCATGAAGCCGAAGTCGCGCCAGCCCTGGTCGTCGGAGACGATCAGGACGACGTTGGGAGGCTGGGCGGCCAGCAGGCCGAAACTGAGCCAGCCGGCGAGAGCACGCATCTTCACGGGGTTTGTCCTTTCCCTTTGTTGTACCTCCGGCGCGGCGGCCGCTTGAAGCAGATATAAAGATCATATAGTATGAATCGAAGGAGCCTCCATGGACGCACGCACTTCTCGCCGCGCATTTCTTTCCGCAGGCCTGGCGCTGCCGGCCGCCGCCGCGCCCGCCGCCGAGACGCCGCGCATCGAATACCGCCGCCTGGGCAACACCGGCCTGAGGGTCAGCTCGCTCGGCTTCGGCTGCATGCTGGCCTCGGACCCGTTCGTGCTCGAGCGCGCCGTCGAGCTCGGCATTAATTACTTCGACACGGCCCGGAGCTACCAGGGCGGTAACAACGAGCGCATGGTGGGAGCGGCGCTCAAGGGCAAACGCGACAAAGTGATCCTGGCGTCGAAGACGCCGGGCAAGACCAAGGAGGAGGTGCTTCGCGATCTGGACACGAGCCTCCGCGAGCTCGGCACGGACCATCTGGACATCTTCTTCCTGCACAACCGCAACGAGCCCGAGGCGGTCACTGAAGGCGGCCTGGAGGCGCAGCGGGAGGCCAAGAAAGCCGGTAAGATCCGCTTTGCCGGCATTAGTTTCCACTTCAACATGCCGGCGATGCTCGACCACGTGCGGAAACTCGGCCTCTGCGACGTGGCTCTGGTGGCGTATAACTTCACCATGGAACCCGGCGTCGGCCAGGCCATCCAGGAGGCGCGCCGGCAGGGGCTCGGGATCGTGGCCATGAAGGTCATGGCCGGCGGCTACGCGCGGATCCAGAAAGGCGACCGGCTCTACGGCCAGAACCCGGAGCAACTCACGGCGCGGCTGAAACGTCCCCGAGCGATGCTGGCGGCGCTGAAGTGGGTGCTGAAGAACCCGGCGGTCGACACGGCGATCATCGGCATCACGGACTTTGACGAGCTCGAGGAGGACATGAAGGCGATGTCGGAGCCGTTCGGCGCCGAGGACGAGCGCATCCTGGCAGTGCACCTGGAGCGGATCCGGCCTCTGTACTGCCGCTTGTGCGGGGCCTGCGGAGGGGTTTGCGCCAAAGGCGTGCGCGTGGCCGACGCGTTGCGGTGCCTCACCTACGCCGACGGCTACGGCCAGTTCGCGCTGGCGCGGCAACGTTTCCTCGAACTCGGCGGCGCCCCTCCTGCCGTGTGCCGCAGCTGTGCGGTGTGCAGCGTGCGGTGTCGGAACGGGGTCGACGTCCGAACGCGCCTGCTGCGCGCGGACGAATTGCTCGGGCAAAAGGCCTGACCGAAACGGCGTCCGGCCGTTCCCACCGGGCGCTGGGTTACGCTGATTGCATGAAGGCCAGAATCTGGGCGTTGCTGGCATGCGCTGCGGCGATCGCACAGGGACAGCGGTTGCGGCCCCTGGAAGCGCCGGTGCGCTACGCCGTGCGGGGGCTCAACGGGGCGGTCGCCGCCGGCTCCGATGCCGCCACCGAAGCAGGCATGCGCGCCTTCCACGGCGGCGGCAACGCGGTCGATGCCGGCGTTGCGGCCACCTTCGCCGCCGCGGTGGCCGAGTTCTCGCATTTCGGCTTCGGCGGCGAGGCGCCGATCCTGATCCGGACGCGAGACGGGCGCGTCTACTCCATCGCAGGTGTGGGAACGATGCCGAAGCGGGCCACCGCCGAACTGTTCCGCACGCGGAGGCTCCGGCCGGGCGAGGTCCTCGACATCGAACCCGGCGGCGTGCGCCAGTTCATCCCGGTGGCGGGTCTGATGCCGGCGCTGGTGCCCGGGATGGTCGATGCGGCGCTGCTGGCGCTTCGCGAATTCGGATCGCTGACGGTGGCGCAGGTGCTGGCGCCGGCGGCCGAACTGGCAGAAGGGATGCCGCTCGATGAGACCCGCGCGCGCAGCATCGCGCAATCCCGACCGTTCTTGTCGTTGTGGCCGACCTCCCAGCGCGTGTTCCTGCCCGAAGGCCGCTTGATGCGCCCGGGCGAGGTCTTCCGCCAGCCGGATCTGGCCCGAACGCTTCGCTCGATGATCCAAGCCGAGCAACGCGCCCGCGCCTCCGGACGGAGCCGCGCCGAGGCGATCGACGCCGTGCGCGACTATTTCTATCGCGGCGAGATCGCTCGGAAGATCGACGCCTTCTGCCGCCGCCACGAGGCGCTTCTTCGTTATGAAGATCTGGCGGCCTTCCGCCTCACCCTGGAGGAGCCGGCTGCCGGAACCTACCGCGGCTATGAAATCTACAAGCCCGGTTTCTGGAGCCAGGGTCCGGTTCTCATCCAGACCCTGAACATTCTGGAAGGACTGGATCTTGCCGGCGCCGGCCACAACTCGGCCGACTATATCCACCAGCTCGTGGAAGCCATGAAGCTGGCTTACGCCGACCGGGATACGTATTATGGCGATCCGCGCTTTGCGAAAGTGCCGGCCGAGTGGCTTCTCTCGAAGGAGTATGCGGCGGCGCGGCGCCGGTTGATCGGCCCGCTGGCTTCGCACGAGTTCCGCCCGGGGCAATTCGGCGCCCGGCCGCCGCACCCTTCCGAGGTCCCGGCCGATCGCGTCGCGGTGGACGGTGCGCTGGCGGCGCGGGACACGACGTGCATCAACGCCGCCGACCGCGACGGGATGATGTTCTCGGCCACGCCGTCGGGCGCCTGGATGCCACCGGTGATCGCCGGCGAAACCGGCATCCCGCTGACGCAGCGGGCGCAAAGTTTTCTGCTGATTGCCGGCCATCCGAACGAAGTCGCCGGAGGGAAGCGGCCGCGCGTGACGCTCAGTCCGACGCTGGTGACGCGCGGCGGCAAGGCCTTCGCGGCCCTGTCGACTCCGGGCGGCGATAACCAGGATCAGGCCCTGCTCGAAATGCTGCTGAATGTGATCGAGTTCCGGATGGGCACGCAGGCGGCCGTCGAGGCGCCGCGCTTTCAGACCGAGCACCTTGTGTCGAGCTTCGACAACCACGCCATGAACCCGGGCGCGGTGAGCCTGGATGAACGGATTGCTCCCAAGGTGGTCGAGGAGCTGCGGGCCCGGGGACACAGGGTGCAGATCCACAGCCGGTGGTCGAGCGGCGCGGCTCCGGTGATGATCCGCGTGCTCGACAGCGGCGTGATCGAGGCGGCGCCGGACCCCTACGGCCACCGCGCCGCGCGCGCCTGGTGATGCGATGACCGACCTGCCGCTGTTTGGCGCACCGGAGCTCTCGCCGCGGCAGCGGCTCGCCGAGAAGCTGTCCCGGCTCGCCGCCGAGAACATCTGGATCGGCTCCAGCTCCTGGAAGTACGAGGGCTGGCTGGGACACATATACACGCCGGAAGGCTATTTCGTGCGCGGGCGTTTTTCCTCCCGGCGCTTTCAGGACGCCTGCCTCGCTGAGTATGCGGAGACGTTTCCCATTGTCTGCGGCGATTTCACCTTTTATCAGTTCCCCTCGGCGCAGTACTGGCGGCGCCTGTTCGCCTCGGCGCCCGCCACGCTGCAATATGCCTTCAAGGTGCCCGAGCAGATTACCGTCAAGCCGTTCCCCGCCCACGAGCGCTACGGCGCGCGCGCCGGAAGCGCCAACGAGGCGTTCCTGAACGCGGAATTGCTCGAGGAGGCTTTCCTCGATCTGCTCCGTCCCTACCGCCGGCAGGTGGCTGTTCTGATTTTCGAGTTCGGGGCTTTCTCCCGTCAAAGCTACCGCGAGGGCGCCGAGTTCGTGCGCGACCTCGACCGGTTCCTGGCGACGCTCCCGCGGGATTTCCGTTATTCGGTCGAGATCCGCAATCCCGAGTACCTCGAGCCGGAGTATTTCGCCTGCCTGCGCCGGCACGGCGTGGCCCATGTGTTCAACGCCTGGACGCGCATGCCGGAGCTGGCGGTGCAGATCTCGATCCCGGAAGCCTACACGGCCGATTTCACGGTGACGCGGGCGCTGCTGCGGCGCGGGCGGACTTACGAGGAGGCGGTGCAAAAATTTGCGCCCTACGACCGCATACAGGAGGAGAACCCGCGCGGGAGGGAAGCCATGCGGGAGCTGATCCGTCGGGCGCGCGCCGACCGGCGGGCGGCCTTCATCTTCGTGAACAACCGTTTCGAGGGCAACGCGCCTCGCACCATCGAGGCGGTCATCGAGGGGCTGTAGCCCGGGCGGTCCGGGCCGGCCGCCTCAGGCGAGCCGCCACCGGTCGGTTTCAAAGACGGCGTCCGGTTCCTTCCAGGTGCCGAACTTGGCCGCCATCTGACCGCCGTCGACCAGGAGCGTAGCGCCGGTGATGTAAGAGGCCAGGTCGGAAGCCAGAAAGGCCACCGCCTGAGCGACTTCGTCGGGCTCGCCGCCGCGGCCGAGCGGGATGTGCCGGAAGTACTCCTTCAATCGTGCCGGATTGTCGAAAAAGCCCGTGGTCAGTCGCGTGCGGATCAACCCGGGACAAACCGCGTTGACCCGGATGCCGTACGGACCGAGTTCGTTGGCCGCGGTGTGGAGCAGCCCGAGCAGTCCCGCCTTGCTGGCGTTGTAGGCCAGAAAGCCCGCCTCGCCGTCCCAGGAGTTGGTGGAAGCGGTCAGCACGATGCTGCCGCGGCGGCGCGGCTTCATCGCTGCGGCCGCGACCTGCACGGTATGGAAAACGCCCGTCAGATTGACGGCGAGCGTTCGCTCCCACTGCTCCGGCGTGGCCGAACTCAGATCGTGCTCGAAAACCGTGCCGGCGTTCGCCACCACCACATCCACCGGCCCGGCGGCGGCGAAGGCGGCCTCGAGCGACGCCCGGTCGGTGACGTCGGCGGCGCATCCGTTGGCGCCGAAGGTCCCGGCCACGCGCTCCGGCTCTTCGGCCGCCAGATCCAGAATCCAGACCCGGGCCCCGCCGCGGGCCAGCGCCCGGGCGCAGGCCAGCCCGATGCCGTTGGCGCCCCCGGTGATGATGGCCGTCTTTCCGCCGAATTCGATCGTCATAGCCTTACTGTAAGATGGTTACGACTTCGAGGTCGAGCCGCCATGACCAGACGCGAATTCGGCGCCGCGTTCGCCGCGCCTCTCCTGGCGCCCCCGCAGGGCTCTCCGCCGCGCCTTCCCCGCAAGGACAGCTTCTTCGGCATTCATCTGGACTTGCACCCGAGCGACCGCGATACGGCGCTGGGACGCGATGTGAGCGAGGAGATGATCGAACGCTTCCTCGAGCGCGTCAAGCCCGACTACGTCCAGTACGACTGCAAAGGCCATGTCGGCTTCCTCGGCTACCCGTCCCGGGTCAGCGCCTCGGCGCCGGTCGTCAAGGATTCGCTGGCCATCTGGCGAAAAGTCACCGCCGCGCGCGGCGTCGCCCTCTATATCCACTTTTCGGGAGTGTGGGATTCCCAAGCCGTGAAGGAGCACCCGGAATGGGCGCGCGTCGGCCCGGACGGAAAGCCGGATCCGAACCAGACCTCGACGTTCGGCCCTTACGTCGACGCCCGCATGATTCCGCAATTGCGCGAGGCGGCCGAAAAATACGATCTCGACGGCGCCTGGATCGACGGCGAGTGCTGGGCCACGAATCCAGACTACGGCGAGGCCGCGGCGCGGGCCTTCCGCCAGGCCACCGGGATCGAGACGCTCCCGAAGGAACCCAGCGACCCCGGCTGGCTCGAGTTCCTCGAGTTAAACCGGGCGCAGTTCCGGCGCTATCTGAAACACTACCTGGACGAGCTGCACAAATCGCACCCTCACTTTCAGATCGCCAGTAACTGGCTCTACACGACTTACGTTCCGGAGCGGCCCGAGCTGCCCGTGGACTTCATCTCGGGCGACTATCTCGGCAACGCCTGCATTTCGCGGGCCCGTCTGGAGGCGCGCTACATCTCCCAGACAGATAAGCCGTGGGACTTGATGGCCTGGGGGTTCCAGAGCGGGCGCGAGAACCCGGTGGGGGAAATTCACAAGCCCGCCGTCCAGCTCATGCAGGAGGCGTCGGTCGTGCTGGCGCAGGGCGGCGGCTTTCAGATCTACTACCAGCCGACGCGCGCCGGCCGGCTCGATGACCGCCACATCGAAGTGATGGGCAAGGTGGCCGAGTTCTGCCGCGCCCGGCAGAGCTGGTCGCACCGGACCGAGACGGTGCCGGAAGTGGG
>JBBIMZ010000001.1:0-15342 GCA_037444135.1 Solibacteraceae bacterium | reverse complement strand
CCTTTATACGCGTACCCGGCGGCTGTTCGGCGGCTGGGGTAACGCGGTGAATCCGGCGCGCGGAATCGTCGACGCCCTCGTCGAGAGCCATTACTCGGTCGATGTAATCCCGGACTGGAAACTGCGCGAAGCGGCGCAGCAGTATCCCTGCCTGGTGGTTCCCGACTGGACCAACATCGGGCGCCAGGTGCGCGATCTCTTGCTCGAATATGCGCGCGCGGGCGGCCGCCTCCTCCTCGTTGGCGCCGACAATGCTTTGCTGTTTCGCGAGGCGCTGGCGGTGCGCTTTCTTGGAGAGGCGTCCGACCAGCGGGCGTACGTGCCCGGCGCCGAGGTCTTCGCCAACATGCGCGGCGTTTGGGTCGATGTCGAACCGATGGGCGCCTTTGTTCTGGAAACGCGCTTCCCAACGTACGATGCGATGCGGGATGGCAAACCGGCGGCCACGCTGAACGCGTACGGCGACGGCCACATCGCCGCCATCTACGGGCCGGCCGGAAGCGCCTTTGCGGCGACGCACGCGCCGGAAACGCGGCGCTTGGTGGCGCGCGTCCTCGGCCGGATCTTCACGCCTTCCTTTACGATCGAGGGGCCCCCGGTGGTGGAAGCCGTGCTCCGCCGGAAGGGCGAGACGAGCTTGCTGCACTTGTGCAACGCCGCCGGCATGCAGCTCGCCTCCGACTATGGCGCGGTCGACTTTGTCCCGCCGGTCGGCCCGCTGCGCCTCCGCCTGCGAATGCCGCGCCGCCCGCGCCGGGTGAGCGCCGAACCGGGCGGCCGCCGGCTCGAGGGAAGCTGGAGCGACGGCGTCTGGAGCGGCGTGCTCGACCGCCTCGAGATCCACGCCATCGTGGCCTGGGAGGCGTGAGCCGACCGATCGGGCCGCGCGCCGGATGAGATTCGCCCCCGGCGGCCGCGGACTCCGACCGGGAGCGACGGCGCAGTCCTGAGGTATGTTTCTTCGCCCGTTGAGCATGTCCTCCGGAAAGGTTTCGGGGAAAAGCTGGATCAAGTGAGCCCGCCGGCAGTCGATGCTCGCACATGCGAATCATCCGAGCAGGCACTCTCATGGCGGCCGCCGTGTGCGCCGGGGCGGCCCAGACGACGATCCCGGTGCCGGCGGGAGGCAATCTGCAACAGGCGATTGACCAGGCGCAGCCGGGCGACACAATCACGCTGGCGCCGGGGGCGACCTACACCGGCAATTTCCGTTTGCGCAAAAAGTTGGGCAGCGGCTTCATCACGATCACGACGGCGGATCCAGGCACACTGCCGCCGGCGGGCAGCCGGATTACGCCGGCTTGGGCGCCGCCGCTCCCGAAAATCAAGACGCCGAACGCCTCGGCGGCGATCGCCACCGATAGCGGAGCGCATCACTATCGGCTGGTGGGGCTGGAAGTGCACGGTTCCCCCGGCGTCTACACCCTGGAGATGATCGCGCTCGGTTCCGCCGCCGCAACGCAAACGGCGGACCTGGCCTCGGACATCGAACTGGACCGGCTGTACATTCACGGCGACCCGGCGGCGGGGGGCAAACGCGGAGTGACGCTCAACAGCGCCGCGACGGTAATTCAGAACTGCTGGATTTCCGACTTCAAGAGCACCGTACAGGATACGCAAGCGATCGGCGGATGGAACGGGCCGGGACCTTACACGATCGTCAACAACTATCTGGAGGCAGCCGGGGAGACCTTGATGTTCGGGGGCGCCGTTCCGAAGATCATCGGAGTGGTGCCGTCCGACATCCTCGTGTGGGGGAATCATTTCTCCAAGCCGCTGTCCTGGAAGCCGGGCGAGCCGACCTATGCGGGCACGCCGTGGGCGGTGAAGAATCTGTTCGAGCTCAAAAACGCCCGGCGCGTGCTGATCGAAGGCAACGTGTTCGAGCACAACTGGGTGGGAGCGGATCAGAAATCGTTTGCGATCGTTCTCACTGTGCGGGCCGAGGCGGGCGCGGCGCCGTGGGCGGTGGTGGAGGACGTCACATTCGCGCGCAACATCGTGCGCAAGAGCGGATCCGGGATCAACGTTCTGGGGCGGGACACCAACTCCGGCGGCCTCGGCGTCACGCGGCGCGTGCTGATCACCGACAACCTCTTCTATGATCTGGATTCGACGCTGTGGGGCGGCGACGGCCGGATTCTCCAAATCCTGGAAGGCGCGCAAGACATTACGGTGGATCACAATACGTTCGTTCAGCAAAATCCGAAGCATGTCATCGCTTTCGGCGGCGCCCCGAGCCCGCGCCTGACCTATATTCACAACATTTCGCTGCATGGAGTCTACGGAGTCCAAGGGACGGGAAAAGGGACGGGGCAGGCGACGCTCGATTACTACTCGCCCGGCTATTCCTTTTACAAGAACGTCTTAGTGGGCGGGAACGGATCGGTCTATCCGCCCAATAATTTTTTCCCCGCCTCGGTGGCGCAGGTCGGCTTCCTGGATGCGGCCAATGACGATTACCGGCTGTCGGACGCGAGCCCGTACAAGAATGCGGGGCTGGACGGCAAAGATTTGGGCGCCGACATCGCCGGCGTGCTGGCGGCGACGGCTGCGGCGACGAACCCGCCCGTGCCGCCGGGCTCGTCGCAGGCCCCGACGGCCGTTTCGGCGACACCGTCCTCCGGGCAGGGCTTCGCTCAGGCGTTCCAGCTTGCCTACGCGGACGGGGACGGTTACGCCGACATCGAGCAGGCGCTGGTGCTGGTGAACAGCTCACCGGCGCAGCCGTCGGCCTGCCTGGTCTTCTATCAGCGGTCGCAAAACGCGCTGTGGTTGCGCGACGACCAGGGCGGCGGCTGGCTGGGCCCGGCGACCGCCGGTGCGGCGGGATCCCTCGGCAACAGTCAGTGCTCAGTGGATGCGGGCGCCTCGGGGGCGGCGGGCGCCGGAAGTGCGCTGACCCTGACGCTGCGCGTGCGCTTTGCGGCCTCTTTTGCCGGCGCCAAGAAGGTCTACATGCAGGCGGTCGACCAAGGCGGCCGCAGCAGCGGCTGGCAGCAGAGAGGAAGTTGGGTGGTGCCGAACTCGCCGCCGCAGGCGGTATCGGTGACGCCCGCGTCGGGTCTGGGAAGCGCCCAAACGTTCCAGTTCCTGTTCTCCGATGCGAACGGCTACAACGACATCGCCACGACGCAGATGCTGTTTCACAGCACGCTGACGCCGGCAAGCGGCTGCTACGTGCAGTTCCAGCCGGGCTCGGGCAAGCTGTGGCTGCGCAACAACGCGGGGACCGGCTGGCTGGGCCCGGTGGTGGCCGGGACGGCGGCGCGGCTGAGCAACACGCGCTGTGCAGTGGATGCGGCCGGTTCGTCGCGGACAGGCGCCGGTCCCGATCTGACCGTGCGACTGGCGATGCGGTTTACGGCGGGCTTCCGCGGCACGCGAAACATCTACCTGCGGGCGACCGACAAAAGCGGCGCAGGGAGCCGGTGGCAGCGGCGCGGCACGTGGGCGGTACCGTAAGGAGAGCAGCCGGCGATAATTGGCTCGATGAGAGCCTGCTGTTCGGGGCTGACAGGCCCCCGGCGGCGGTAAGCTCGGAAAGGACGAGGCGATGCGAGTCAGCCGGCGCGCTTTTCTGACTGCGGCCGCCCTGCCGGCGTCCGAGGCGGGGATTCGGCGGGAGGTCTTCCTGCGGTCTCCGGGCAAAGGGACGGCGGTGCTCGCCTACGCGACTTACGTCGAAGCGCGCGGCCTGGCGATGATGTCGGTCGAGCAGCGGATGTCACGTTCGGACACGATGGACGTCGCCTTCTACCGGCGCTCGGAGGACCACGGGCGCAGCTGGAGCGAACCCTCGGAGCGGCCGACGCGCCAGACGCTGCGCGGCGGGACGCTCCGGCGCCATTTCCGGCCTGGCTGGGTCGACCCGGTCACGGGCCGCTTCCTGGAGTTTTGGATCGAAGGCGTTCTGCCGAACGACGATCCGCTGGAAGGCTTGCGGCAGTGGAACCTGTATTACCGGATTTCCGAAAACGGCGGGCGCAGCTGGTCCGGTCCGGAGCAGGTGATTCACGGGGGAAGCGGCTACAGTCGGCGGCACCCATTGCCCGGCGTGTATACCGGCAAGAACTGCGTGATGCTCGGAGATGCGGCATCGCCGCCGCTGGCGGCGGGCGGCGGAGAGATCCTGTTACCGGTTGAAATTACGCCGCTCGCTCCGGACGGCTCGCTGTACAACCCGGGCGGCGGCTACACCTACACGGACGCCGCCATCCTGATCGGGCGGTGGCGCGGGAAACGGCTCGTTTGGCGGATGAGCGAACCGATCCAGGGCGATCCGAAGCGGAGCACCCGCGGGATGGTGGAGCCGACGCTCGGCCGGCTCGATGATGACCGCCTGATCGCGGTGATGCGCGGCTCCAACGACAGCCGGCCGGAGCTTGCCGGCCACAAGTGGATCTCCTATTCGAGCGATGGCGGACAGCGGTGGAGCAAACCGGAGCCCTGGACTTACACGACCGGCGAGGCGTTCTATTCGCCGAGCGCCTGCTCGCAGCTACTGCACCACTCCTCAGGAAAGCTCTTCTGGCTGGGCAATATTACGGCGGCGAATCCGCGCGGCAACCGGCCTCGCTATCCCTTCTTCATCGGCGAGGTGGACCGGCGGACCGGGCTGCTTGTCCGCGATTCGTTGCGCCGGGTCGATGATCGCGCCCCGGGCGAGAGCGAGCTGCTGACGCTTTCCAACTTCTTTGCGCGGGAAGACCGGCAGACGCACGAAGTGGTGCTGCACATGACCCGGTTATTCGCCTTCCCGGACGGCTGGGTGGGCGACGCGCTCGTCTACTACATTCCGGTGTAGCCTTCCCCGGCGTCTCGGCCGGCCCGCGGAGTCTTCTCTCCGTCCAATCCGGGCGCAGCGTCCGGGCTGTTGCCCGGGCGCGGGGCGGATCGGCGATAATCGGCCGCATGAGAAGTTCATTCCTGGCGCTCACGGCGCTCGCGCTGCTTGCGGCCGCCTGCGGCTCCGACAAACCCAGGACGGCCGCGGCGCCGGCTCGGGCGGGCGCGCCGCCGGAGGTTTACCGCGTGCGTCTGGAGACGACCAAAGGCGACATCGTGCTGGAGGCGCATCGCGAATGGGCTCCGCGCGGCGCCGACCAGTTCTACGAGCTGGTACAGAACCGCTTCTACGACGGCGCGCGGTTCTTCCGCGTGGTGCGCGGTTTCGTCGTGCAGTTCGGCATCAACGCCAACCCGGCCGTTCAGCGTCTCTGGGGGGAGATGAAGATCCGCGACGACCCGGTCAAGCAGAGCAACCGCCGGGGATTCGTCAGCTTCGCCAAGCTCGGGCCCAACAGCCGCACGACGCAGGTCTTCGTCAATCTGCGCGACAACGTCAACTTGGACAAGGAGGGCTTTGCCCCCTTCGCGCGCGTGGCGGAAGGCATGGAGGTGCTTGAGCGGCTGTGGAGCAACTACGGCGAAATTCCGCCGCACGGGCGCGGTCCGGACCCGGCGCGGATCATGCGCGAGGGCAACGCGTATCTGGAAAAGGAGTTTCCCCGCCTGGACGCCATCGCGCGGGCACGCCTGCTGTCGAATTGAAGTACAATAGCGGCCAGACCCAACCCACGGAGGCAGCGATGGAACGACGAACCTTTCTGCAAGTGAGCGCGGCCGCGCTGGCGGCGAACCGGAAGATCCTGGCCGAGGCGCCGATGCCGACGGCTACGCTGGGCAAGACCGGGATGAAGGTGTCGCGGTTTACGCTCGGCGGCTACCATTACCTGCGCAGCGGCGAAGCCGAAGCGATCCGCATCGTGCACCGGGCGATCGACCTCGGAGTGAACTTTTTCGATTCGGCGCACAAGTACAATGCGGGCGCGAGCGATTTCGTTTACGGCAAGGCGCTCAAAGGGGGACTGCGGCAGAAGGTTTTCCTGATGTCGAAGGCGCAGTTTCGCGAGCGTTATTCGGCGATGCGCCAGCTCGAGGAGACGCTCGAGCGCATGCAGACCGACTATCTGGACCTGTGGCAGTGCCACGAAGTGGTCAGCCACGACGAAGTGGACCGGATTCTCAGTCCCAACGGAGCGCTGGAGGCCTTCGTCCGGGCCAAAGAGCAGGGCAAGGTGCGCCACATCGGCTTCAGCGGCCACCGCGATCCGACGGTTCACCAGCGGCTGCTCGAGGCCTTCGACGGTTGGGAGACGGCGCAGTTCCCGGTGAATCTCATCGACCCGCACTATCTGAGCTTCATCGAGAACGTGATTCCGAAGGCGCGGCAGAGAGGCGTCGGCGTGATCGCGATGAAGTCGAACGCGATCGGCAACATCACCAAGAACAAGATCGCCACGATCGCCGAGTGCCTCCGCTTTGCCTGGAGCCAGGACATCGACACGCTGGTCTCGGGCGTCGAGACGGTCCAGCAGCTCGAAGAGAACGTCCTGGCCTGCAAGACGTTCCAGAAGATGTCCCAGGAGGAGATCTCCGCGCTGCTGGCGCGGACCAGGAAGGGCCCCTACGGATCGAAGATCGAACAGTACAAGATGCCGGAGCAGGCCGCCGCGCACCACCGGTATCACGAAGACGGCGAACCGGTCTGAGCGCTGCGCAGGCGGATGCGGGAGTTGCTGATCTGGGCGCTGGCGGCCGTCCCGCTGAGCGCGCAACCGGGGGTGGGGGAACTTTGGATCGAAGTGAGGGATCCGAGCGGACGGTCGCTCGAGGCCGAGGGTGAGCTGATCGGCAGGGCGAGCCGGTGGGAGCTCCGGTTTCGGACCGATGAAGACGGGCGGTACCGGGCTGAAGCGATCCCTTTCGGCCCGTACCGGTTGATCCTCCGGCGGCCGGGCTTCGACAGCTTCGAGGAACTGATCGAGATCCGCTCCGGCGTCCCGGTGCGGCGCAACGTCACGCTGGGAGTGGCCCCGGTCGAGACCGTGCTGGTGATCCGCGAGCAGGAGACGCTGGTGGACCGGCGCGCGGTGGCGTCGGTCTACCACCTGGCGGCGAACGAAGCGGGCGAGCCGCGGGCGGCGCACCGGTGGCGCGACGTCGTCGAGCACGTCAACAGTCTGCCCGGCTGGCTGCTCGAGGCCAACGGGGTGCTCCATCCCCGGGGGTCGGAATACAACACGCAATACGTCATCGACGGCATCCCGATCACGGACAACCGTTCGCCAGCGTTTGCGCCGGGGCTCGAGCCGGAGGATCTGGGTTCGGTACGCGTGCTGACGGGAGGATACCCGGCTGAGTACGGCCGCAAGCTCGGCGGCGTGATCGAGATCCGTCCGGCGCGGGATGCCAGACGGGGGACTCACGGCAGGGTTTCGGCCGACGGAGGCGGCTTTGCGACCCGCGCGGCCTATGCTTCAGTCCAACGAACCGGACGAACAACTACCGGAGCCGTGAGCGCCGGGGCGGGACGCACCGACCGGTTCCTCGACCCGCCGAGCGAGGAGAATGCCTCCAACCGGGCGAGCGGTGGAGGGTTCACGGGGCGGCTCGAGCGCGACTTCACCGACGCGGACCGGCTCTCGCTTTACGGGCATCGCAAGCAGGTCGGTTTCCTGGCGCCGAACGAGCCCTGGCAGGAGGCGGCCGGCCAGCGGCAGGACCGGCGCAACGCCGAGACGATGATGCAGGGGACGTACCGGCGCGTGCTTTCGCCCGCACTGCTGGCGGACCTGCGGGCGATGGGGCGGGATTACGATTCGCGGCTGTGGTCCAACCCCTTTTCGACGCCGATGCGGGCCGCGGCGGCGCGGGGCTTCCGGGAGATCTACGCCGGGGGCAGTCTCGCCTGGCAGCGGGGCCGGCATGCCTTCAAGAGCGGCGGCGAATTCGCCTGGACGCGCCTTCGAGAGAGCCTCGCCTGGCAGGTCACCGACGAGGATTTTTTCGACGACGACCTGCCCCGCCGGTTCAGCTTCGGCGAGCAGGGCGACGGCAAAGAGACCGGCGTGTACGCGCAGGATCTTGTGACGGCCGGTCCAGTCACGATCTCCTTGGGGCTGCGGTGGGACCGGTATCGGCTGCGCGTGCGCGAGCAGGCGTGGAGCCCGCGCGTGGGCGTCGGCTACTGGATCGGCCGGGCCAACTTGCGGCTGCACGCGGCCTATGACCGCGCCTTCGAGACGCCGGCCATCGAGGGGATCCTGCTGGCGAGCTCGCCGGCGGCGCGGCAGTTGACGGCGGAGAGCACGGGACTGCCGATCCGGCCGGCGCGCTCTCATTTCTTGCAGGCGGGCCTGGCAAAGTCGCTGCTGGGGCGGCTGCGCCTGGAAGGGAACGTTTACCGGCGCCGGACCCGTCACTTTTCCGACGACAGCCTGCTGCTGAACACCGGATACAGCTTCCCGATCGCTTTCGCCCAGGCCGAGATTCACGGGGCGGAAGTCCGGCTCGAACCGCCGCGGTGGCGGGGCCTGTCCGGCTACCTGAGCTATGCGAACATGACCGGAACCGGGTGGCTGCCGCTCACCGGAGGGCTGTTTTTGGAACGGGAGGCCGCCGGACTGCTGGCGGCCAGCTACAGCTTTCCGATCACGCAGGATCAGCGGCACACGCTGCGGAGCCGTCTTCGTTGGGAGGCTGGGCGGCGGGTCTGGTTTGCCGGCGGCGCCACCTACGATTCCGGGCTGCCGTTCGAGCGCGACGAGACCGAGGTCGATCCGGAAACGCTCGGCGAGCGCTTCAGCGAGCGGATTCTCCGCCGCGTGGACTTTGAGCGCGGGCGCGTGCGACCGCAATTCTCGCTCGATGCTTCGGCCGGGGCGGTCGTGCACAGCTCCGAGCGCGGGCGGGCGCGGCTTCAGGCCGACGTCTGGAACCTGACCGGGAGGCTGAACGTGGTGAATTTCTCCGGCCTATTTTCCGGGACCGCCCTGGGAAGACCGCGGAGCGCGGCACTGCGTCTGAGCTGGGAGTTCTGACTAGCTCGAGGGGGATTCTGGAGCGGGAGACGGGATTCGAACCCGCGACATCAACCTTGGCAAGGTTGCACTCTACCAGCTGAGTTACTCCCGCTCGACGGGGAGAAGCTTCACTTCTATTTTGCACGCGCCGGCCCGGGCCTGTCAATGCCGCGCTTCGACCAGCGGGCCCAGCACCCGGTCGAGTTCCTCTTCCGTCCAGACGGCGATCCGGACGTCGCGGTGCAGGCTCCAGCGCTCCGTGTGCTCGACGGCGCCGCCGCTCGGCACGGTGGCGAGCGGGCCGAGCGTTTCGAGCTCCAGCATCTCGTCGTTGGTGAAGGTCTCCAGCGAACAGCCGAAGTCCGGATAGGGCTTGTCAGGCACGGCTTCGGCGCGCTTGAGGAACAGCTCGGATCCGACCAGGTAGGCGGCCCAGGCCTTCTCGTTGAACAGGCCGATCTTCTGCGGCGCCGCCACTGCCGGATCCTGTCGCAGCGTCAGGTACTTCCGGAAAAATCCCCAGCGCGGGTCCGACAGGTCCGTATAGGCCCACATCACCAGGGGGTTCGTCGGCAGCAGCACTTCCGGATGTTTGCCCCGGGGCGGAAAGCCGGTGATGGCGCGGCCGCCCGCGCGCATCATCGTCAGGGCCCAGGGCGCGAATCGAATTTCCCACGGCGTGGTGTTGCGGACGCGATGGAGGACTTCGACGGAGCTCCCTTCCGGGGCCAGTTTGACGGCGATCGTTTTTTCCAGGCCGGCCGCGTCGGCCGGCTGGCGGGCCTCGAGCAGGTCTCCCTGGACGGTGACCGCCACCGGACCGTTGTCGGGCGCCCAGGTGGTCTCCAGGCGCTCGGGCGCCACCCAGAGCCGGTGGCCGCCGCGCAGTTGGAACTCTTTCTCGCCGCTCTTTCCCAGCTGATCGGCGTACTCCTTGAACAGGTTCTGGCCCCCGACGAAGGCGTAGCGTATGATGCGCGGGCCGACGTCGGCGGTGACGATCAGCTCGACGGCGCCGTTGGTGATCCGGTAACAATTCGGCCAGCCCTGGTAGCTGGTCTTCTCGATCTTGACAGCAGCGGATGAAGTCATGGCAGTCAACAGTGCGCTTGCGAGCAGCTTCTGCATCGTCCGCCCATTATCGCGCAGCGCGGCCGCGGCGGCTGCTCCGCGGGCCGTACACTGGTATTCCATGAAAGTGCTCCCGGCTTTGCTGTCGCTTGCCTCCTGTTGCTTTTCGCAGTCCGCCTACGAGCTGGTGTTGAGAGGCGGGCATGTCATCGACCCGAAAAACAACCGCGACGGCGTCTTCGACGTCGCCATCCAGGACGGCCGCATCGCCGCCGTCGGCCAGGACCTGCCGGGCAAGCGCCAGATCGATGTGCGCGGCCTCTACGTGACGCCCGGCCTGGTAGACCTGCACGTCCACGTCTTCTTCAACACGACCAACCCGGATGCCTGGGCCGGCGACAACAGCGTCCAACCGGACGCTTTCAGTTTTCGCACCGGCGTGACCACGATGGTCGACGCCGGCAGCTCCGGCTGGCGGAATTTTCCCGCCTTCCGGGCGACGGTGATCGACCGCGCCCGGACGCGTGTGCTCGCTTTCATCAACATCTCCGGCCTCGGCATGATCAGCGACCGGGTCGAGCAGGGCGATTTCGATGCCGCCGCAGTCGCCCGTCTGGCGGCGCAGCACAAGGACGTCGTGGTCGGCGTCAAGACCGCGCATTACCAAAAGCCTGATTGGGAGTCGGTCGACAGCGCGCTCCAGGCCGGGAGGCTGGCGGGCATCCCCGTCATGGTCGACTTCGGCCACTTTCTCCCGGAGCGGCCCTACTACCGGCTGGTTACGGAGCGGCTTCGCCCGGGCGACATCAGCACGCACATGTTCCGGGCGCCGGTTCCCTGGGTCGATCGGTCGGGCAAGATCTATGCCTATCTGTGGGAGGCCCGTCGGCGCGGCGTCCGCTTCGATGTCGGCCACGGCGGCGGAAGCTTCGTGTTTCGCAATGCCGCCCCGGCCATCGCCCAAGGATTCTACCCGGACTCGATCTCGACCGACCTTCATGCCGGAAGCATGAATGCCGGCATGATCGACCTGCCCACGACGCTGTCGAAGATGCTGGCGCTCGGCATGCCGCTCTTCGAGGTCATCCGCGCCGCCACCTGGCTGCCGGCTCAGATGATCCGCCGCGAACAGCTCGGCCACCTCAGCGTGGGCGCCCCGGCTGACGTGGCGGTCTTCCGGCTCGCCGAAGGCAGCTTCGGCTTTGCCGACGCCGCCGGCGGCGCCATCACGGCCACGCGCCGTCTCTCGTGCGAACTGACACTGCGTCAGGGCCAAGTCGTCTGGGACTTCAATGCGCGGGCCGCCACCGACTACCGCTTGCTCGAGCCCACCTACGGCATCCGGCCCGGCATCGACTTCATCATCCCGCCGCCGTAGGCCGACGCCCGGACGCGCTCTGGGCGGCGACCTGTAAAATTTCGCGCCGCCGAAAGCCCGGGGAGCACCCTCCGCGTCATACTGCTGAATATGTACGAACTCGGAAAGATTTCTCGTCGCGTTGCGACGGTCGCCGGCCTGCTGGCCGCGGGCCTGACGGCGGCCGAATGGAAGATCGACCCGGCCCATTCGGCGGCTTCGTTTTCGGTGCGCCACATGATGGTGTCGACCGTCCGGGGCCACTTCGGCAAAATCTCCGGGACGGTCAACTACGATCCCGATGCGCCTGAAAAGGCTCAAGTGGCAGCTGAAATCGACGTGGCCAGCATCGACACGCGCAACGAGAAGCGCGATGCCCACCTGCGCAGCGAGGACTTCTTCTATGCAGACCAGTACCCGACGATGGTCTTCCGTTCCAAGCGCGTCGAGCGCACCGGCGGCGGCCTGCGCTTGATCGGGGACCTGACGATCCGCGGCGTCACGCGAGAAGTGGCGTTCGACGTCGAAGGCCCGGCGCCGCCGGTCAAGGACGCGCGGGGCAATTTGAGGACCGGGGCGACGGCGACGGCCAAGATCAACCGGACCGACTTCGGGCTGAAGTGGAACCGGGCGCTGGAGGCGGGCGGCTGGACGGTGGGTCACGACGTAACGATCACGGTCGACGTCGAGCTCATCAGTTCCGGGAATTGATTGCGCCCTAAACGCGGGGGGACGGAAACGTCTTGGAAATGTGATCGTGCCAGGTCAGCTTTTCCTGGTCGGCGATGGCCCAGACGAAGCCGAATCCGGCCGCAGCGAGGCTGAGGAGGGCGCCCGCGAGGCGGTAGGCCCGTTGCTTTCGGGTCGGCCGGAAGCCGTCGAAGTTCACCAGCCGGAGGCCGGTCCAGACCATTCCGGGCGAGTCTTGCTCCCAGAAGACCCCCAGCAATCGATAAAACAGGAGCAGGGCTGCGGCGGCTCCGCCCAGCACAAGCCGGGTCAGGGCGCTGTCCAGAAGCAAACGCCCTCCATATACGTGAAAGGGGACCAGGACGAGGGCGAAGGCGATCGTCACGATTGCCAGGTCCAAGACAGTCGCGAGCGTCCGGTGGACCAGGCCGGCGACCGGCCGCTCGCAATAGCGCGAGGGCTCCGGGCGGGAGGGGGTGAGAGCCTGTTCGACCGGGGCCGGAGGATCGCCCAGAGGCAGCCAAGGCTGGTCGGGCGACGTCCGGCGCCTTCGAGGGGACCTTTTCGCCGGGGGAGCTGCGGAGACGGCAGCGGGAGCGGGCGGGCGTGGCACCGCCACGCCGGGCGAAGGGGCGCTGCGGCCGGCGACCAGCTCCTCGAATCGGATAATCGGACCCGGAGATGGCGGCCGCTGGCGTGGGAGGCTGGATGGGGCAGGCGCGGACTCGGGCGGCGCTGACGGATTCGGGACGCCCAGAGCAGGCTTGGGCAACGGTGAGGTGGATCGCGGCGCCGCGTGCATGGCGACGCTCAAGCGCCGCCCGCAGCGATGGCAGCGGTGCTCATCGGGGGCGTTGGGAGCGCCGCAATAGGTACAGGACATAGGCTTCCGTCTCCTCCACGTTGCGGGTCAGCGCGCCCGCATGCTACGTTTTCACTTGGCCGGCCGGGCAACGATGCCGCACATCGCTCTCAATCCATTTGTTACCACATTTCGAGTATTTTGTCACGTTTTTTTAGTTATCTCATTGGCTTTTGGCAGCTTGGCGCAAGAGATCCATTCTCCGGGCGGCACTTCGCCTCTGGCGCCCGGCGAGGTGCTCATCACGGCCCCTTACCAGGAGGTCGAAGGGCGGCTCTACCGGCTGCGCGGCGGCGTGGAATTGCGCACGGCCGAGGCGGTCATCCGGGCCGACCGGATCGACTACAACGAGGAAACCGGCGAGGCCGTCGCCGAGGGCCGTGTCCGTTATCAGAATCTGCTGGGCGGCGAGCGCCTCGAGGCCCGGCGCGCCGAGTACAACCTCCGCGATCAGACCGGGAAGTTCTATGAAGTGCGGGGGGAGGCGACGACCAAGATGCAGCCGCGGCCGGGTGTGCTGTTCACCGAGAACCCGTTCGTTTTCCAAGGCAAATGGGCCGAACGCATCCGGGAGCGCTACATTCTCCACGATGGCTTCCTCACCAACTGCCGCCTGCCCAACCCTGTCTGGACCCTGCACGGCGTCAGGTTTGACATCGTCCCCGACCGCCGCGCCCTAGTGCGCTCGTCGACCTTTCGCGTACGCAAGATCCCGTTGCTTTATGTTCCGGCCTTTTACAAGCCGCTGGAGGAGCGGCCGCGCAAGAGCGGTTTTCTGACGCCGAACGCTGGGAACAGCTCGCGGCGCGGCTACATGGCCGGCCTGGGCTACTACTGGGCGATCGACCGCAGCTATGACCTGATGTACCGCACCCAGTACTTCACCCAGCGGGGCTTCGCCCACCACGTGGATTTCCGCGGCAAGCCGACCCAGCGTTCCGACTTTTACGTCTTCCTGTACGGGGGCAACGACAAGGGGCTCGACCTCGGGGGCGGCAACCGGCTGAAGGCGAGCGGCATGCTGCTGACGGCGACGGCCGACGCGGATCTGGGCTACGGCTTCGTCGCTAAGGCCGACGTCAATTACCTGAGCTCGTTCCTGTTCCGCCAGGAGTTCACCGAATCGTTCAACGAGGCCGTCTTCTCCGAGGTGCACTCGACGGCCTACGTAACGCGCAACTGGTCCAGCTTCGGCCTGAACCTGGTCTACCGGCAGGGGGAGAATTTTCACAGCACGGCCGAGGGCGACGTGATCAGCATTCGCAAGCTCCCTGCGGTCGAATTCCGCATCCGGGAGCGCGAGGTTTCCCGGCGCGGGCTGCCGGTCTGGGTGTCGCTCGATTCCAGCTTCGGTTTCCTGCGCCGCAACCAGCCGCTGTTTCAGACCCGCAAGTTTGTCGAACGGACGGACTTTGCGCCGCGCGTGATGACGGCTTTGCGATGGAGGGATTTCAGCCTCCTGCCGGCCGTCACCTTTCGCGGCAGCCACTACGGCTCGAGCTGGCGGGACGGCCGGATCAGCGGCGACGGCGTGTTCCGCGGCACCGCCGAGTTCTCGCTCGATCTGGCCCTCCCCTCGCTGGCCCGGACCTTCTCCGGCCCGAAGCGGCTGGGCGAGCGCTTTAAACACGTCGTCGAGACGAGCGCCGCATTCCGCCGCCGGACGGGCGTGGGTGACTTTCACCGCTTCATTCTGTTCGACACCGCCGACCTGATCTCCGACACCACCGAGGCCGACCTGATGGTCGTGAACCGTCTGTACGCCAAGCGTCAGGGAGGCGTCAGCGAGCTGTTGAGCTGGCAACTGTGGCAGCGTTATTTCCTGGACCGGGATTTCGGCGGGGCGGTGCTCCAGGGGCGGCGGAACGTCGTCCTGAGTTCGATCGAGCTGACCGGCTACGCCTTTCTGGACCGGCCGCGGAGCTACTCGCCGGTAGTCTCCGTGGTGCGTGTCGGGGCCGAGAGCGGCCTGGGGCTGAACTGGAGGGCCGATTATGACCCTCTACGCCACCGCTTCGTCAATTCAGGCCTGACCGCTGACGGACGCTTCGGCAAGTACTTCGTTTCGCTGGGGCAGAACCTGGTGCGGAGCGATCCCGTTCTGACGGCGCCGGCGAATCAGTTCCGCGGGATGGTGGCTATCGGGGACCAGAACAAGCGGGGATGGAACGCCGCTTTCAGCGCCATCTACGACTTCCGCTCCGAGACGATGCAGTTCGCCACCACCCAGGTGACCTACAACACCGACTGTTGCGGCATCAGCGTGCAGTACCGGCGTTTCAGCTTCGGCACGCGCAACGAGAACCAGTTCCGCGTCGCCTTCGCCATCGCCAATATCGGCTCGTTCGGAACGTTGCGCCGCCAGGAGAGGTTGTTCTGAGCAGGGCGGAAAGGCGGGGACGGACGAACCGCCCCCGCCGGTTCGCGATGAGACCGAGCGCTTAGTACTCCATGTCGCCGCCGTGCGGCGGGCCGGCCGGCTCCTTCTTCTTCTC